>NZ_JABAIW010000041.1:0-47704 GCF_014231265.1 Clostridium sp. DJ247
GGAAGAAATCCTCATAGTAATTTCCAAATAAGTTTCAACCTATCTATTATATTTTACACAAACCTATGTGCGTTCTCATGTAACCATTAACTTCTTTTGCTTTTATAGTATTTATATTTTAAAATATCCCACCATATCGTTTAAACTATCTGTCATAGAAGACAATTCTTCAGAAGTAGAAGAAATTTCTTCTATGACTGCTATTTGTGACTCTATGCTAGCGGTTATTTCCTGAGATGCAGAACCAACATTATGAGCATTCGTAACAATATTCTTCATCGTTTTAGCTATTTTTTTCGTTGATATTGCTTGATTAGAAGCTTGTTTAGTTATTGAATTTATTCTTTCTAATAACATATTTGTATTTCTTATAACAAGATTAATATGATCAGCAGTTTCTTTAGAAACAGTACTTCCTTCTTTAACTTTAGTTTCAGCTATATTTATAGTACTTACAGCAATTTCTGTTTTATTTCGTACTTCTAAAATCATACTTTCAATTTTGCTAGCAGCAGAAGCACTTTCTTCAGCAAGTTTTCTAACCTGCTCAGCTACTACAGAGAAGCCTTTTCCGTGTTCGCCTGCTCTAGCAGCTTCAATGGCTGCATTTAAAGCTAGCATATTAGTTTGGGTTGCTATATTTCCAATCATTGATGTAATGTCTTCAATTTTTTTAGACAATACATCCAATTCATTAATAGAAAACTTTACTTCTCCAGCCGCCTTTTCAATATCAATCATTGAATGTATAGCTATATCTACAGAGTCTTTGCCTTTCTCTGCGTATTGTTTTAAAGTAAATGATTCGATTTTTGCTTCACTAGTAAGTATAGACACTTCATTTGAACTTTCAGATATATTTTGAATACTTGTATCAATTTCTTCCACAGAAAAAACGGTGTTCTGTATACTATTAGAAATTTCTGAGATTTTTTGTCCTATTCCATTCATTACTTTATTTACATCTTCTATAGAAGCAGACAACTGTTCACTACCTGAGGTAACCTCTGTGGAAGTGGATTTAATTTGTGAGACTATATCTTTTAACTTTTCACCAGTATTATTTAAGGAATTTATTAATTCACCTAATTCGTCTTTCAATTTTAAATTCATATTATTTTTTAAGTTGCCTTCAGCTAATTCTTTAGCAAATTGTACACTTTTATTTAATGGATTTATAATTGAAGAAGACATTCTGATTGCTGCAGTTAAACTAATAATAGAAGCTATTATTATGAATCCAATAACTAGTTTAATGTCTCTATTATATATATTTATACTTTGTATATAACTATTTTTAGCCTCAGATAACTTATCTTTTGCTATTTCATCTGTAATTTTTTCAATATCTTGAAACTTTGTATCAGCTTCTTTGGTTAGGGTAAGAGCTTCTGCGTTGTTTCCATTAATACTTGTATTAATTATATTCATCTCAAGTTTTTGTATTTCAGTTATCCTATTTATTAAGTCATCGATTTTTCTAAAATCATCTTGATGAACTATGTTCTTAAGGTTATTTAGATTTCCTATAATACCACTAGAATAGAATTCTTCTAAATGCATGGAATGTTCTTTTTTTTCTTCTATAGTAGATGCTAATAACACATTTTTTTCTGCATTTTGAACTCTAACTATGTAATATTCGGCTTCTTTTATATAATTAATGCCATTTAACTGCTCAGAATATATATGTTCTACATTGTAGTTTATTTCTTTCATTTCATAGAGTCCTATGATGCCAAGTGTGATAAGTAAAATTAAAATAAGACTAAAGCCTAATAATAGTCTTTTCCTGATACTCTTCATTAATAATCTCTCCTTTAAAATATAGTTATTATTTTTATATTCATTAATTATACGGAATAATTATGAAGGAAATATGTGGATTAAGTTAATATTGTAATAAAATTTATTCTATTTTGAATACCACAGGTTATACCTGTGGTTCTAAAAGGCTTCTAGCTATGAGTAGAAAAATAATACCTCCAATGTAATATGGAAGTAGTTTGCCCACCACAATCAACAAAGGAGGTATATCTAATATTATAGCGTGGTTTTATTTCGCGTTTTTTGGGATCATTTTATCACTTCATTAATAAGAGTTTGCATGTATATCCTCTTGTTTTTTTATTCGGTTTAGGGTTTGATACTGCTTTCGAAGTAGCACTTTTAGCTATTTCAGCAAATGTAGCTACTCAAGCTGTTCCATTTTGTAATGTTCTCAAACCTTATTTTCCTAAGCTTGTAAGTTATAATAGATTTGTTGAATTGATGCAAGAAGCATTAATTCAACAAATCTATTATACATGACAAAGTTTAGAACTGGCAAGTGTACAGGAATTTCCTATGGATTCTTTAAGGTTTAAGACACCTAGGATGTATAGTCCTATAACGATAATAGAAGATCCCATAAGCTTTCGTATAAAACTAAATAGTAGTATAGAAGCTCTTTGTATATTTATTTTAAAAATAAGTATTAACACACCATAAAGTAAAAATATCATTAACTTACCCAGTGTATACTAAAGTGTGTTTTTATTATGGTCAGTGTAGTTGTAATGATTATTAAGACAAACCCCATCTAAATTAAGTTTATTTAAAAACTATTGATTTAGGCAGGTTTATTGTAAAAGTACTTCCTTCACCTAATGTACTTTCAACATATATTTTACCGCCATGAGCTTCTACTAGTGTTTTAGTAATAGTAAGTCCTATACCAGAACCACCTGTATTTTTATTTCGTGAAATATCTGTTCTATAAAATCTTTCAAAAATATAAGGTAGATCTTTTTCAGGAATACCTATTCCATTATCTTCTACTTCAATTATAATGGTGTCTTTTTCATCTATAAGTGAAACTTTAACTACACCATCTTTATTTAAGTATTTATAAGAATTGGAAAGTAAGTTATGCATTATTTGTTTTAATTTATCTTTATCCATTAGTACAAATATATTTGGATTGATGTTAGGTATTATTTTATAATTAGCTTTAGAATATAGAGGTTCAAAGGAGTCTAAGATTTTTTGTAGTTCTATTGATAAATTAAATTTTGTTTTATTTAGATTTTGGTTAGCTTGTTCTACTTTTGCTAGATTCTGTAGATTTTCTACTAACTTTGTGAGTCGTTCTATTTCATCATAAAAACTTTCAAGCCTTTTCTGGGTAGGCTCCCATATTCCATCTAATAAAGCTTCCACGTGAGTTTTAAGTGTTGAAAGGGGAGTTCGAATTTCGTGAGCCATATCAGAGGTTAATCTTTTTCTGAGATCTTCCTGCTTTTGAAGAGTTTCAGCCAAATAATTTATTGATGTAGAAAGTTCGTGGATTTCTTTGATGCTAGAAAGAGTATTAGAGCGAACTTCAAGGTTTCCATTTTTCATTTCATTTGCTACATTAGTAATTTTAACTATGGGTGATGAAAGTTGTCTTGACAAAATAAAACCAATGCTTAACCCAAAAATTAGTGCTATAAAGGCTGATAACACAAAGGAGTGATTTAGTGTCATTTCAAAAGTTAGAGCATCTTTAGTGAAATATGAGGTACCAAAGTATCCAATAATTATATTGCCAACATTTTTATTATCCTTTACTAATGGATGTGTTTCTTCCGTATAGTCACCCAAATTCATTCCAGAGGAATTATGCATCATTGATCCCATCATTTTTGTATGCTGCAAATGAGAGTTACCAGAATTAAAGATAACTTTTCCATTTACATCCTTGACTTCTATAAAAAGTTCTTCTAAGATTGCATATCTTAATATTTCACTTTTACTAGAATCTGAGAAATTATTTTTACTATTATATAAATCCTCAATTAGATTTGTAACTTTATTTACCTTTGCTTTATGCTCGTCAACTAAATAGGTATTAAATTTTTTTTCAATCATATAATTTGATATAAAGCTGGCTATAATTAAGGAACCTATAACAGATAAAAGAAAACCTAGAGATAGCTTTTTCATTAGAGATAACTTCATTTAACTCCCTCCAAACTTATAGCCCATACCATATACAGTAATAATATATTTAGGTTCCTTTGGGTTATCCTCAATTTTTTGTCTAATATTCTTTATATGAGAATCTATAGTTCTATCAAAACCCTCATAATCTATTCCAAAAGCATTTTCAACTAAGTGTTCTCTTGAAAATATCTGACCAGGATTAGTTAATAAAGAGGTTAAAATTTTAAATTCATTAGTAGTTAAATTAACTTTGTCTCCACGTTTCTTAACTTCCATTTTTCTAATATCCACCTCTAAGTCGCCATTATTAAAAATTAAATGCTCTGCAAGAGGACTAGTATCTCTATAGGTTCTTCTAATTAGAGCTTTAACTCTACCTACTAATTCGCGAGCACTAAATGGTTTAGTTAAATAATCATCTGCTCCGATGGCGAATCCTTCAATCTTATTGTCTTCTTCAGTTTTGGCTGTGAGCATAATAATAGGAACATCAGAAACAGCTCTAATTTTACTGCAAACATCCTCACCAGAAATTTTAGGCAACATTAAGTCTAAAATAACTAAGTGAATAGTTTCTTTATTAAATATTGATAGTGCTGTTTCTCCATCCTCAGCAGTTACCACTTTATAGCCTTCTTTTTTAAGGTAAGCTTCTACTACCTCCAAGATCTTTAGCTCATCATCAACTACTAGTATTTGTTTTATATTATTCATAATCCCACCTCATGTACGATAATAAGACTTAATTATAAAGAATTTTTGATTTATAGATTTTCGTCTTAATTGTATTATTTACAAGCTTATTCAATGTATATTATACTTTATATAACATAGGTTATCCACTAGATGAAAAAACTAGAGAATAATCTCTAGTTTTTTTCAGTAATAAAGTTTTTTCTCTTAATATATTCTTCTTCACTAATTTCTCCTTTTGCAAATTTTTCATCTAGTATTTTTATAGCATTATTTGATGATGAAATATAGTTTTTTATTAACTTTATACCTAAAACAATTAAAACCACAAATAGTAACATTCTTATACCCATCATTAAAAATCCCCAAGTACCTAAACCATAATTGTAAAATCCATAACCGCAAAACATGTGAAAATCCCTCCTTTTCATGGTAATCTAGTTTTATTTAAGATAATATTCGTTTTCCAAAGATATATAAAGAGTTAATATCGCTTTATGTTCTTAGTTTAATTATAGAATTAAATTATGGAGGAAATATGGAGAAAACAAATAAGCTTAATATTTGTAAAAGATTATTTACATACAAAGATATTCAGTCATATTAAATAAATATTAATTATATAATTAATATAGAGAATTGAGAATAAAGGCAGTGATATATAGATGACTTTAGAGAACAGAATAGTGTGTCCGCTTACCATAACTAAAGAATGTAATTCTAAAGTATTGACACAGGAAGCTATAGGATTAATTAAAGATAGACAGGTAAAAAAATTAAATGCTATATGGCTTGAAGTAACTGGGTGTTCAGGAAACATTATGTCTTTTTTAAATAGTGAAAATCCTGGACTTAATTACATTCTAACGGAATTAGTTAACTTAACGTATAATAATACCCTAATGACTTCAGAGGGAGATTTTGCTTTTGAAGGATTTCTAAATACCCTAAATACTGAGTTTATATTATTGGTAGATGGAGCAGTGTCTACTAGTGAAAATGGTTTTTATAATATTGTAGATACGTTAATAAACCGTGAAGTTATAAAACTGCCAGGTTATCCTTGTCATCCGGATTGGGTAGTAGGAACATTTACCATTAATCCTATCACGAGAATAAGTGGTTTTTTAGAAACTAAAGTAGAAGTGGAAGAAAACATATATGAAGGTTAAGGCTATTGCAATAGGGAATACCCTGATGGAAGACGATGGTATTGGTATTGCTGTAGCAGAAAAAATAAAAGAAGAACTTATAAATAATAATGTGGAAGTTATAATTGGGGAAACGGATTTTCAATACTGTATTTCTTTAATAGAAGATGGAGATTTTATATTTGTGGTAGATGCTGCTTATTACGGCAAAAATCCAGGAGAAATAACAATTGGCACTTTAGAAAACTATAAATATGAAAAAAATTATTTCACTCAACATAGTTATAGTGCAATAGATTTAATAAAGCTATATTATAAGTCTGTAAAGGGATATATTATTGGAATTGAAGTAAATAGTGTTAGTTTTAAATTAGGACTTAGCAAAGAATTAGAAAGTAAAATTCATATAATATCAAAAGAAGTGTTAGAAAATATTCTTTTATTATTAACCTCTAAAAATAAGGAGGAAGAGTAAATTGGATTTTGAGTTGATGCAGAAGCTTTTTAGTATTCAGGAAAAAATAACTTACTATACTGAAAATATGATGATTGTAGCATGTCCATATATTAAAAATTATTATGGATGTTTAATAAAAAATGAAATAAAAGAAGCAAAAGAATTAATAAGTATAGTATGTAAAGAAAAAATGAATAACAATAGATTGAGAGAAATTCAAAAGCAGTTTACTTTAGAAGAATTATCAAAATATGATGGTTCTAGTGGAGCACCTGCGTATGTGGCTGTTGATGGAATAGTATATGATGTAAGTTTAGCTCCAGGTTGGGGTGGAGGAACTCATTTTAGTTTATATGCAGGAAAAGATTTAACAAATCAATTTAAAGCCTGCCATAATGGAATTATAAAAATATTAGAGAGTCTACCAAAAGTAGGACAACTAAAGGCTTGATAGCAAAAAAAATTAAATATAAGTGATTAAAAGTCAATTTGGCTTTTAACCACTTAATTTTTTTCTTGTAGGAACTGAGACAGAGTTAATTTATACATATGATTTAATAATATAATTATTAGGCAGATGGCTTGTATCATTTATCTTAACGATAGTTGGATTTAAGTCAAGGTCAAAATCTATTTCACAAATTGCAGTATTTCCTAAGTTGATTTTATGATACATTGTCATGTCCCATTCAAAAAGTCCAATTAACCCTGCTTTTATTATTCCACCATGAGCTACTATTAATATTTTCTTTTCCTTATGTCTAGCTACAATTTCAGTTATAGCATTTTTAGCTCTTCTACTTGCGTTTTTTAGACTTAAATCTCCACCACACATAGGAGCTTCAACTTTATCATTTCTCCAATCATTAAATTCTTCTGGAAAATTATTTGATATTTCTTTTATGGTTAGACCTTCCCATTCACCAAAATTTATTTCTCTTAATTCATTCACTATAATAGGCCTAATTTCTTTATTAGCAGCAATAACTTCTGCTGTTTGCATTGCTCTTTTTAAGGGGCTTGTATATATGTAATCAAAATTGTCATTAAATTTTTTAGACAGATATTGAGCTTGTACAACACCTTCCTCCGATAAGTTTATATCTTTGCATCCTTGAAACTTACCCAATCTATTCCATTCAGTTTCACCATGTCTTACTAAAAATACTTTGGTTTTCATTTTTTTATCTCCTATACTTAAATCATTTTTTATTATATTTTCATGTGAAAATTAGTTGTATTTACAGTTAATATTAATCTGTTTACAAATTTAAGTCAATATTTATAATTGGCATTTGACAATAACCATAAATAGGAGTAAGATGAAAATGGCAAATGCCAATATGTATATAGGAGATGATTTAAGGTATTTACTCAATTAGGTATAACTAAGGAAATTAATATAAATGGAATAAGTTATTATGAATTAAAAATATATAGCAAAAAACCTCTGCATATTCATTTTAAATGTATTAATTGTAATAGTATAATAGACATAGAGGATAGTAATATTAATTTAGAGTACATTAGAATAAATAACTATATAGAAAAAACTAAAAATCTTGATATTAACGATATAAATATTATTTTAGTTGGACTATGTAGTAAATGCAGGGAGGATAAAAAATGCCAAGACCAATCAAGTGTAGAAGAGTAGAAAACTTACCAGAATATACATACTTTATACCAGCAGGTAGAAGAAAATGTGAAATAGAGGATATAACAATAAAGGTTGAAGAGCTTGAAGCAATGAGGCTTAAAGATATTGAAGAATTAAATCAAGAAGAATGTGCCGAAAGAATGCATGTTTCAAGACAAACCTTTCAAAACATAATAGATAGTGCAAGAAAAAAGATTGCAACTGCTATTATAGAAGGAAAAGCAATAAATATAAGTGGTGGAAACTATACAAGAAATGTTTGCCAATTTAAATGTATAACTTGTGGTAATATATATGAAATAAAATATGAAGAAGATAGAAATATTTGTCCGTCATGTGGGTCAAGTGATGTGATGTGTAGCAAAAAAAGTAGTTTTTGTCACAAAATGTGTAATAGGCATAGTGAAAAGGATTAGTAGTTACATATAACTTTCTATACCAGGAGGAATTAAATCACTGTGAAAATAACAACTTTGATAGAAAATAATTCTTATGATAATTCTTTTTTATATAATGAACATGGGTTATCTTTTTATATTCAAGTTGATAATATAAATATTATTTTTGATACAGGTCAATTAATAGGTGTTTCTCATTGTACTGGGGAAAAAGCTGTTGAAAAATTAAAATATGTGTTTAGAGACAGATTTATATATAATAATACAGGACAAATAACTAAATTTAGTGAAGATTTGCTAACGTAAAGGTGAAAGATTTAACTTCACTACGCTTGTTAAAAGTGAAGGGTTTTACTAAGTAAAAAGTTATTGATCAGCTTATATGGTAGCAAGCTCCAAACTTAACTTATACGTAGGAATATCTTGACAAAACTGAATATACATTTAAAAACTTTTTAATCAGTCTTAGTGAAGTGTTTTAGAAAATCTTAGAACCTTATATATGTTTGAGTGCAGCGAGTTTATATAAGGTTCTTAGTTTATATGAAACTCATCTTCCTTACGTCAGATGAGTAAGCGATTCGCACAAAATCACAGATTTTGGCTCTCTGCTTAAAACACGAACTTTAGACTGATTAAAAGTTTTTAACGTGTTGAAGTTTGTCAACATATTCTGGAGTATAAGTTAAGTTTTCACTGTGGAACCCTATAAGCTTAACAATCATGGTGATTACAGATTACATTTTTTGTTTTTAAACTATTATTTAGGTAAGCATTGATAACATCTCTATATTTTCCAGAGGTTCCTCTTAGTACTTTAAGGCCTTTTTCTTCCAAAGCTGTCAGTGCACCCATACCTATTCCACCTACAATTACAATAGTTACAGAATTTCTAACTAATAAATCTGCCAAGCCTTCATGCTCATGAGCAAGAGAAGAAGTAGATAATTCTTCAATAGTTTCTATATTATTATCATTAATTGATGCAACAATAAAGGTTTTACTTTTTCCGTAATGTTGATTTACTATATCTCCGTCAATTGGAATTGCTATTTTCATAAAACATTCCTCCATAAACATTTCTCAATAAATTTAATTATTATTTTTGTTTTCAATTCATATTATAATAAAACCAGGCATTATTGTCAAATGCCAATAATATTTTAAGTCATTATTCGATGACTTTCCAGAATTTATGTGATTTGTTAATGGGAGAATCTATACTAAAGAAAACAAATATTTCCTTTTTGTTGTTTGTTTATTATGAGAAATGGTGAAATCCATGAGATAGGAACTGCTGAAGAAATATTTAACTATCCTAAATCAGAATTTGTAGCTGATTTTATTTGATACTACTCCATAAAAGGCATCCATAAGGCAAAGATACTTACAGAAGAATCTATCATATAATATACAACCCACCATAGTAATTAATAATAGTATAGAACCAATTAAAAATTCACTTATAAGAGTGGAGATTCCTTCACTTACATGTCCATAAGCAGCCCAAGGGTCGGTCATATGATTGTATAGTAATAAAAACAAGAATAGTTGCTAATATTATATAGCGAAGGTTTTTAACTAATTTATTTTTTTAAATAACTTTGTTACTTATTATATTTTTCATAATCATTATAAGACAGCACTCCTTTTGCTAAATTTTCACGTATTGATGAATTAATAGTTTCATTTTCAATAACTTTTTTAAGCTTAAATAATTCTGTAATATCTATTTCACATTTAGCATATCTTTCAAGAATCAATAATGAGTAAGGATTCAAATACTCATATTCTTCAATAATAGCTTTACGTTCAATGTAGTTATCATAGTTAAGGAGACCTTCAGCATATTTTTCCTTTAAAGTATCTAAAACTTTAATGAAATATATATTAGGTGGAGCTTTATATTTTAATGCAAAGTAAATAATGATGGCCATTACTAGTACTATTAAAGTCATAATATAGGGGCTATAAAAACCTAGACCCCAGTGGAAGTTGTGTCTCATAGCTTTACTCCTTTAAACTTTTTATAATTGGTAAGTTAATTTTTATAGTTGTACCCTTATTTAATTTACTATGAATTGAAAAGTCACCCTTTAACAGTTCAATTAACTTTTTGGCTATTGAAATGCCTAAACCTGTACCAGTGTTTGATGAACTTCTTGAGCTATCTTCTTTATAAAATCTTTCTCCTAAATGTTCAATATTACATGAATCTATGCCAATACCTTTATCAATGATGAAGATTTGTATAGAATCATTGGCTAGGGTTGATTTAATTTTGATTTCACTGCTAGAAGGTGAAAATTTAATAGCGTTATCTAAGAATATTAGAAATAGCTGTTTTAATTTATCATAGTCACTAAATAAAGGTGGCAGATTGTTATCTGAATCAAGGACTAAATTGATATTTTTATTTATAACCAAAGGCTTTATGGTTCTAGATATATCCTTAATCAGTAAGTTTGTATCAACTTTAGAGAAATTAGCCTGAACTTTACCGGATTCTAATTTGCTAAGCTCTAGTAAATCTCTTACCATTCTTTCAAGTCGATTAGTCTCCTTCAAGAGTGTTGAACAGCTTTCAGGAACATCTGAAGGAGAAATGATACCATCAATTATAGACTCCAAGTTTCCTTTCATTATGGTAAGTGGTGTTCTAAATTCATGAGATACATTTGACACAAAATCCTTTCTCATCTGCTCTACAGCTTCCTTTTCACTTATATCCTGTATAAGGATTACGATACCTATAACTTTATCTGAGGTTATACTGATTGGTGATAAGGAGAAATTAAGTGTTTTATTATGAAGTTTTTTTGATACACATTCTTTTCTGTTACTAGCCATTGAGGATTTTATAAAGCTTTCCAAATCTAAATCTTTTAAAATAGTTTTAATATCAATATTTACTTCCTTTAGGTCACAGGATAAAAGTCTTACAGCTGAGGTATTAATATTTATTATGTCAAGGTTAGTATCCAAAGCAATAATACCATCTCCAAGGCTGGTCATAATATTACTAAGCTTTGTTTTTTCTTGAGTAAGCTGATCAATTGTATGTCTAAGTTTTAGTGACATTAAGTCAAAAGAAGAGGCGAGTTCACCAACTTCATCTTTAAGATAAATATTTGTTTTAATGCCATAGTTACCTCGTGCCATTTCAAGTGCTGAAGAGTTTATTTTTTTTATTGGTTTTGATATGCTTTTAGAAAAATAATATGCCATAAAGCCGGCAATAAATACTTCTCCAATAAGAGCTAAAATTAAATATAAAAAGAAGTTATCCATGGAATTTGAAAGATCAGTAATAGATGAATGTAAAAGCACCACGCCAATTGTTTTATTACTGTTATCCTTAATAGGTACAGATATTGTCATCATTTCTTTTTCATAGTATGGGTTTAATAATTCATCTGAGCTTTCAATACCTATTAGTCCGTTACTTATAAGAGTATTATAGGTTTTTTCTACATTTGAATTATTAATGGCAACAACCATATTATTTTCATTTTTAGAGATAGCTAAGAGTTTCTTTTCTGAGTTAACTATCCATATCTTTGAATTTGAGAAGGAATCAATAATATTTAAAATATTATTGGTATCTTCTGCAGTAGTTTTTCTCTGAAGTAGGGGAGAGATAATATATGAAACCTCATGAGCATGTTTTTTCATATTATTTCTTTTAACTTCATATATATTATTTTTAAATATGCTCAAAGCGATGATACCGATTAAAAGTGTTGAAATTACAACTATAGTTAAGAAACCAAAAGTAAGCTTTAAAGTAATACTTTTTTTAAACATCCTTCACCTCAAATTTATATCCCAATCCCCAAATAGTTTTAATATCCCAATAATACTCTCCATTTAAGTTAAGTTTTGCTCTTATTCTTTTAATGTGAGTATCAACAGTTCTTGGATCTCCAAAATAGTCTACTCCCCAAATGTTATCTAATAGAGAATCTCTAGAAAAAATTGTGTTAGGTGAACTGGAAAGTAGCCACAATACCTCAATTTCTTTTTTGGTTAAATTAATAAATTTATTTTCAAGCTTTACTGAATAGTTGGTTATGTCTATTTCAAGGGGAGGATAGTTTATTACAGTAGGTAAAGATTTTTCTAAGGGCTGTATTCTACGAAGAACTGCTTTTATTCTTGCAACTACTTCACCAGAACTAAAAGGCTTTACAATATAGTCATCTGCACCATTATCTAAGGATAATATTTTATCAGCATCTTCGCTTTTAGCAGTAATCATTATTATTGGAGTATTTGATTGTTGTCTAATAAATTTACAGACTTCCATGCCATCCAGTAATGGCATCATAATATCAAGTAAAATAAGTTGAGGGTTATGGGCTTTAAATTTATGTAATGCCTCTTTTCCGTTCAAAGCAGTAATAATACTAAAACCCTCTTTTTCAATATAAGGCTTAAGAATTTTAATGATTTCAATATTGTCATCTGCTATTAAAATACTTTTATCCATATTATCACCTTCCTCTTTTAAGCAATTTTATTATAGCATTCCTGTTATTTAAAAATGTGAAATAATTGTGGACTTTATATAGTTTTTGAATAATGCATCTGGAAAAAATAACATTAAATTATAAATTCTATTTTTACAAATATAACACAATTAGGACACTTTTTTGTACTAAATATGTTTTATTATAGTACTGTATCCAAGAGGTACTAAATAAAATATATTGGAGGAATAAAAAATGAGAAAGAAAAAATTAATAATAGCTTTAACAATGACTATTGCAGTAGGTATTGGTGCAACAGCATATGCAAGTACAGGATCAACTAATGGTGCTAATGGAATTAATAGTACTTATCAAAGGGCTGGACTTGGAAGAGCTACAGCTATGAGAGGTTATGATTATGTGGAGTCAATCTTAAAAAATAACCTTGGTATGACAGAAAAAGAAATAACAAATGGACTTAATTCAGGAAAGACAATGTATGATTTAGCAAAGGAAAAAGGCATGACAGAAGAACAGTTTAAAGCAGCATTACTTGATGAGAGAAACAAGGCCATTGATAAGGCAGTTGCAGATGGAAAGATAACTAAGGAAGAAGCCCAGGCTATAAAAGTAACATTAAAGAATAATTTAGAAAATTGTACTGGTATTCATGGTGAAAGACAGGGGAATAGGGGAAGAGGAAACGGAATGGGAAAAGGATGTAATGGATTAGGTAATGGTTATACTAAAAATTAAAATTAAATACTGTTAAATAATACCTGAAGATGATAGAGTATATATAGAGACAGTTTTTAAATTGTCTCTATTAATTTTTATATGTGGATTTCATGAATACTAATATATTTTAAATAGGAGATTGATTAAAATGCATAAATTTGATATTAGAAACTTAGAAAAATTAGATAATCCAAAAAGAAGACAGAGTATGCCGCCAGAAGAAACTTTAAAAAAGTTTAAAATAGGGTATAAAGGTACATTACTTGATATAGGTTGTGGTATAGGCTATTTTACTATACCAGCTGCAAAAATTATTACTAATGGAAATGTAATTGGCGTAGATATAATGACAGAAATTCTTGATATTGCAAGACAAAAAGCAGGAGATATATCAAATATAGAATTTAAAAATAGTGAAGAATATTCTTTCCCAGAGAAGATAGCTTTATTAATTACGTTCTTGTATGTAATGTTGTTCATGAAATAGAGGATAAAGTAAGATTTTTTAATGAAATAAAAAGAGTACTAGTAGATGAAGGATGTATTTATATAATCGATTGGGAGAAAAAAGAGATGGAGAATGGACCTTCTGTAAATGAGAGAGTATCGAAAGAAGAAGTGATAAGCCTATCTAAATCATTAGGCTTTACATTTTTAGAAGAAGTAGATATTAATACTGAACATTATGGATTAATATTTAAAGCTTAATGAAAAAGCTCTGTTTTGGCAAAAATGCTAAATACAGAGCTTTTATTTAAACTAATTTTATGTTGACATTAATAAATAAAAAAGTATTATGGTAATATAAATATTTAATAAATTTCTAATATGCTTATATAATCCATAGTCGAATTAAAACTATATTTCACATTTTACTATCTTATTTGTGCAGGAGGTGTATAAATGCTAGATAAAGCAAAAGAAATATCTGAATTATTAAAGGTATTATCTAATGAAAATCGATTAATGATAGTATGTCATTTAATAGATAAGCCAATGACTGTAAGTGAACTTCATGAAAAATTGAATCATCTAACTCAATCGGCCTTATCACAGCATTTGTCTATATTAAAGGCCCATAAAATATTGAATTCTAATAAAAGTGGATTAACAATTACTTATTCAATACAAGATGATAGAATTGTTGAGCTAATTGAAACATTAAAAGCAAACTATTGTAATTAAAATAAAGCTATAACAATCACATTTTTTCAAAACAGTACCAGTTCTCATGCTCATTGTTTAAATGAAGTTAAGGAAAGGATTGAACTTTTAAGAAAATAAGAAACTTAAAGAATAATTAGTTACATTAAGAGGTAAGCTATACTTAAAAGCATAGCTTACTTTGAAGATATATTTTTAAGTTTATATGATTTTGGTACATTTAATTCAAAGAATATCATTCTTTATAAAATACTTGAGTATTGTTTTATAATGGAATACTTCACAGATATAAAACCAACACTCTCCATTCCTATTAATAGTATATTTTTTTACTGGATATATTCCATGCTCTAATTCATATGGAGCAAATAAACTTTTTAGTTTGGTAGAATCCTCTGTTTTTCCAGAAATTAGGTTCCTTCTATAATCTATTTCATTAATTAATTTACCTAGTGGAATTTTTCCTTTTTTTAACTCTTTATGAAGACTTAAGTTTAACATGTTTTTCGGTACTATAACAACATTATTTGAAAGTACTTCTTCATTATAGTACAAGGAAGCAATCCGGAATAAGTACGGACCATCTCCTTTAAAATAATTAATACCTTCCTTTGGTAAATTATTATTTGAAACTAAATCCTGAATGTGAACATCTACAACTACTTTATCACCCACTAAGGTTTCGAGCAATCGAGTTGTTGAGCCATCATTAAATAGTATTATTTTAGCTAATTTTGTTTCAACAGCTTGTTTAAGGTGTGGGTAGTCTAATGTAATGTCATTATTGATAATCATAAAATACTTCCCCCTATAATCTTTAAGTTTCTTTAGTACATTCACTTATTTTTAAATTTTAATTACATAATTCTATATTTAAATATAGATATCACTTGTTTTATCTATGGTTTTTATTTTCTAAGTTACCATATTTTAATATAAATGTAAATAAAGAATATAAAGTGATATTAATTGATGTTTTTTATATTTATTACTATTCTTATTTAAATATAGTTGTCAACTTAACATATTATTTAGTGAAATTTTAAATAAAGGAGTATAGTTTGAGGAAAATACTACAAGGTTAAAATTATAACTGGGGTTAAGAGAAAAAAGTGTTGACAAAATTGGGACTAGAGAATAATATAAGTATATAAGAAGTTGCTAATATACTTATTCAACTTGTATTAAGAAAATAACTATTTGTTCAAATTGGAGGGGATATTATGTTTTCGCTTTTTAATAGAAATAAATTTAGCTCAATAAATGTTAATAATTTAGATGGGTTAATTGGAAAGATAAATCTAATAGATATCAGAGAATCTTATGAATACACCAGAGGGCATTTACCAACTGCTAAAAATATTCCAATGAATTTAATCTTAACGGAAAGTGAGAGATATCTAGATAAATCAAAGGAGTATCACATCATATGCCAGTCAGGTGGAAGAAGCTCAAGAGCTTGTAGTGAGCTAACATCAAAAGGTTACAAGGTAGTGGATGTAATAGGTGGTACAGGTTCCTATGTACGTCCTTTAGAAAGATAACAAAGAAAAAGATAAAGTATTCAATGTAATAAAGTATATGACGGAGCATTGTATATAGAGAGATTTTAAAGAAATATTAATATTAAAATAAATATACATTTAGGAGGAAAAGAAAATGACAAAGCCATCAGAATATCATAAACAGGGATTTACATGTGGGGAAGCTATTATAAAATCCTACAATGAACAGCATAATACTAATATACCAATAAGCCTTGGTAGCAGCATGGGTGCTGGATTTACTATAGGAAGTTTCTGTGGAGCTGTGGGAGCGGCAGCAATAATAATAGGTTCATTGAAGGGAAGAGAAAACAGTGATGAGGTAAATGATGCTAGAAAATATACAAAACAGTTAATGGAAGCTGTTAAAGAAAAGTATGGAACAGAAATTTGTAGAGACTTAAAGAAAAATGGTGTTAGTTGTGCTGAAATTATAGAATATACCTATGAAAGCTTAAATAAGATACTTTAAGTACAAATAAATGAATTATATAAAAATTTTCACCTTTTAAATCGTTATATCGTAATATATAAATATAAAGATTATACGTAAACTTTGAAAGAAGGGGAAAATCATAGATAAGAATTTTGCTAAATATAATGAAACTGCTGAAATCCTTAAAGTATTAGCACATCCAGTAAGAATTTGTATAGTCAAAGGTCTGTTGGATAAAGGAGAATGCAACGTTAGCCATATGCAGACATGTTTAGATGCTCCTCAGTCAACCATATCTCAGCATCTGCAAAAACTCAGAACTGCAGGAATAATTGAGGGTAGAAGGAATGGTCTTGAAATATATTACAGCGTTTGTAACGAAAAAGTTGCTGCATTAATTAAATTGTTTTTAGGTGAAGAAGAATAAATAATTTAATAATTATTTGGAGGTATTGTTTATGAAGAAAATATTAATAGTTGGTGGAGTAGCTGGTGGGGCATCTGCTGCTGCAAGGCTTAGAAGACTTGATGAAAATGCAGAAATAATAATGTTTGAAAAAGGACAGTATATATCTTTTGCAAATTGTGGCTTACCTTACTATATAGGAGAAACTATAAAGGAAAGAGAAAAGTTATTAGTACAAACGCCTGAGGCTATGAATGAAAGGTTTAAAATTGATGTTAGAGTAAACAGCGAAGTAATATCAGTAGATACTAAAAATAAAAAAGTAAAAGTTAATAGTAAAGATAGAGGAGAGTATGAGGAGAACTATGACTATTTAATTTTATCACCTGGAGCAGCCCCAATTAAGCCTCCTATAGAAGGAATACAAAGTGATAAAATATTCACACTAAGAAATGTACCTGACACTGATAAAATAAAAGCTTATGTGGATAACAGAAATACAAAAAATGCAGTTGTTATAGGTGGAGGATATATAGGTGTTGAAATGGCAGAGAACCTTAGAGAGAGAGGTTTAAATGTAGCCTTAGTTGAAGCAGCACCGCATATATTAGCACCATTTGATTCAGATATGGTAACTTTTGCAGAAAAGGAATTGGAAGATAACGGTGTAGGTCTTGTTTTAAATGACGGGGTTAAGGCGTTTAAAGAAGAAGGAAATGGATTGAACGTAATACTGAATAGTGGAAAGTGCTTATATGCAGATATAGTTATACTTGCTATAGGGGTAAAGCCAGATACAACATTTTTAAAAGAGTCAAGAATAAAATTTGGCCCTAAAGGTCATATAATAGTAAATGACAAAATGCAGACTAATATAGAAGGTGTATATGCTGTAGGAGACGCTGTGGAGGTTGTTGACTTTGTAAATGGAAGTAAAACAGCTATTGCACTAGCTGGACCAGCAAATAAACAAGGAAGAATTGCAGCAGACAATGTATGTGGATTAAATTCAACTTATAAAGGAACCATGGGAACAGCTATTATAAAAGTATTTGGTTTAACAGGTGCAAGTACAGGTAATAATGAAAGAACTTTAAAAGCTAAGAATATACCATATAAAGTTATATATGTTCACCCTAACTCAAGTGCAGGGTATTATCCAGGTGGAGCACCTATGTCAATAAAGCTTATTTTCAATGATGAAGGCAAGATACTTGGAGCTCAAGCCTTTGGATATGTTGGTGTAGATAAGAGAATAGACGATATAGCAGTTACTATGAGACTTGGTGGAACAATTTATGATTTAACAGAGCTAGAACTTGCATATGCACCACCTTATTCTTCAGCAAAGGATCCTGTAAATATGGCTGGATTTGTTGCTGAAAATGTTCTGACTGGTAAGGAAGAAGTTATACTACCAGAATATATAGATAACAGAGACAAGAATAAAACTCAACTGGTAGATGTAAGAACTGATTTAGAATATAATAATGGTCATATAGAGGATGCTGTAAATATTTCTGTAGATGCTTTAAGAAATAGGCTAAATGAATTTGATAAAGGCAAAGAAATATTAATATATTGTCAAGTTGGTCTTAGAGGATATATAGCTTCTAGAATTTTAGAGGCAAATGGTTTTAAAGTAAAAAACCTAACTGGTGGATACAAAACTTATACTATGACTAAGTTTAAACCAAGAGATGTTGTAATGAATAAAAGCAATAATGGTGGTTCTATGGATTTAAGAGGCCATAAAAGTAGTGTAAGTTTAGAAAGTAATACTAACGAATATAAAGAAGCTGCTGAAGAGTACAAAAAGGGAAGTTTTGATAAAAATCTAGACGCTTGTGGATTATGTTGTCCAGGACCCCTAATGCAGGTTAATGCTGCTATACAAGATATAAAAGAAGGAGAAGTTTTAAAGGTTACAGCATCAGACCAAGGCTTCTATGAGGATGTAAGATCTTGGTGTAAAAGGACAGATAACGAATTACTAAATAGGGAAAAGGATAAAGGTAACATTATTGCTTTCATAAGAAAAGGGAAAAAGAAAGCAATAGCATTCAATAACTCTGCTTCAAATGATATTTCTAATTTTGTTACAACTTCACCAAAAGATAACAAAACATTAGTTGTATTTAGTGGAGATCTAGATAAAGCAATGGCCTCATTTATAATAGCTAATGGAGCAGCTGCTATGGGAAAAAAAGTTACAATGTTTTTTACCTTCTGGGGGCTTAATATTTTAAGAAATCATGATAAAGTTAGTGTTTCAAAGGGATTCATGGATAAGATGTTTGGATTCATGATGCCGAGAGGAGCTAAAAAATTAAAGCTTTCTAAAATGAATATGCTTGGAATGGGTACAAAAATGATGCAAATGGTAATGAAGAACAAAAACGTTTCTTCACTAGATGAGTTAATCCAAGCAGCTATTGATAGCGGAATAGAAATAGTTGCATGTCAAATGAGTATGGACGTAATGGGACTTAAGCAAGAAGAGCTAATAGATGGAGTTAAAATTGGAGGGGTAGGATACTATCTAGGGGAAGCAGAAGATTCTAATGTTAATTTATTTATATAAAGTAAAGGGTCTTCTCGAAACACACTTTTATTGAAGCATTAATTAATAATCTTTCATAATTAAAGATAAACACTATCAGTTTATTGAAGTTGAATAAACTGATAGTGTTTGCATTATAGGGATATTTTTTATCTAATAATATTGATTATTAGATAAAAAATGTGTATTATATATCTATAGAGAAATCATTAAGAGGTGAGAAAAATGAACAACAGTTTTTTTACTTTAACAGTTATAAATTATTTATTGGCTATAATAGGTCCAATTGGAGTATTTTTGATAACACAATATATATCAAAAAAAATAGATAAGAAGCTTCTAAAAATAAAATCCAAATAAATAAAAAGCATTAGTTATAGAGCCTAACTTTCATTACTTTTTCGTATTAACTTAAAATTTGTAAACTTCAAATGTAATGCGGAAATCAAAGATCCTAATGCATTAAAAATAAGATCTAGATTTGTATCCACTAAGTTGGTTTGTGCACGAACTTTAGGCTTAATTGTAATATCTATTATAAACTCAGCAATTTCAAAAAATGTTCCTAGACTAATACCAAGTAAAAAAATAAAAAGAAATTCTTTATACTTTAAATTTAATTCTGTATGCATTATCTGATTAATCAGTGCATAAATAAATAGTGTTATTGCATAGGTGCCCAAAATATGAAGAATCTTATCATATATATAGGACTTAACATAGAAATCAAGAGCTTCGCCAATAAGAGTGTGACATAATATTGAAAAATAAGTCACTGCTTTAATATAGTTATGAATGTATAACTGATATTTAAATTCAATATAAGTATAAATCAAGAAAACAAAAGTAACGAAAAGTATTTCTAAAATATAGTCATGCTTCTTTAAAACAATCAAAAATACAGTGGTTAAAACTTGAATTATAAAAAAACATATGGTTAGGCTAATGTTTATAATATTATGCTTTTTCAATTATAAAACTCCCTTTCATAATTTAATTTAACCTAAAAACAGGTTTTTTATGTAAGAAATATATTAAGCTTTTATAAAATTGAATAAACCCTATATAGTAAGCAAATTTACTATATAGGGTTCTTTTTTGAATAACTCATTCTAAACTATTCATAACAAATAAATGTATCTACTTTTCTTAAATCTATCTCAAACTTAATCCAATTCTGAGAATTCCACCTCCAGCCAGCCGCATGTCCTCCACCAATGAATGAAATCCAAGCCCAAAAATTTATACCATCCCTAAACCATATATAAATTAATTTATGCATACATGTTTTTAAACTGTCTGCATTGATTGTTAATCCTGACACATCTATAAAGTTTTTAGCTTGGGATTTTGGTGGAATAAAAGCTGGTGGAGTTTTAGATGGAACACTTGATTGTAATGTACCACTAACATCACCTACAGGTGACCAACATTGAGAGCCTCAACGATAACAGTAAATCAAAGGTAAATCACACCTCCTTTTAGATAACCATGCCCGAAATTTAACTTATACGACCAGACATATTACCATATTTCGTCACGTTAAATATTTTTAATTAGTCTAAAGCTCCAATTTAAGCAGAGAGCCAAAATCTGTGATTTTGTGCGAATCGGTTAAGCAGACATACAAAATCTGTGATTTTGATATGGTCGCTTACTCTGTGAGTACTCACCTGACGAAAGGAAGATGAGTTTCATAATAATATAAAAGAACTTTGATAAACTCGCTATGCTCAAACATATCTAAAGTTCTAAGATTTTTTATCAAATTTTCGCTAAGACTAATAAAAAAATATTTAAATGTGACTTCAACATTGGTAATATACCCCTACGTATAAGTTAAATTTAAGCTGTGGATATCTATATAATAATTAATAGGCAGTTGATGAATAGTATTTTAGTACTGTTTAGAGTTAAATAGATTTACGGGGCTGGGGTATAACAAGCTACACCCTCGATATTTCTAATGTCCAGCGTAAGTGGAGTCCATGTATTAGAATTCCATATCCATCCATAAATGGTGTTTCCGGAAATATAGCTTACCCATGACCAAAATTCCGCTCCAGTTTTTAACCAAATATAAACATATTGAAATCTACATGTAGTAAGCTTTGCAGGAACAGTTTGAAATGAAGCAGGACCACCCTCGATAGACTGATATAAAGCATCTGTCTTGTTAGGTATAAATGGAGGCGGTGGACCAACTGGAGTAGGTGATGCTGATGTAGAACCTGGCGGTACTTGAGCCATTGCTGGTGTACCCTGAATTTGAGTTATTGGAATTACATAGGTTGAGCCTGGGTACATGGTTGAAGGAAATTGACGATAAAGAAAATTATAGGGACAAGCAAAATTGCAGAAAAACATTATTATACGCTCCTTAAAAAGATTACCATATATTATATGTTTTGCAGTGACAAAAGGTTAAATTATGCAAAATAATTATTTGTGATTGAAAATGGAATGTATATCGAATATTCGATTAATTTTGAAAGAAAACGATTGATTTCTGAATATTTATGTATTATAATGTTTACATAGAGAGATAAAACAAGCAAGAGGGTGATATCAATTGTTAACAGAAGAAAGACAAGCTTTGATATTAGACTACTTAAGAGAAAACGGTTTAGCAAAGATAAATGATTTAGTGGACATAACCAAATCATCAGAATCTACCATAAGACGTGATCTTACCTTCTTAGAAAGTATAAATGCTCTGAAGAGAATTCATGGAGGAGCAAAGATAACAAAGGGAAGACTTGAAGAATTAAGTTACCAAGAAAAAGAAGTACAAAATGTAGAAGAAAAGAGAGCCATAGCAAAGTATTGTGCATCTCTTATAGAAGAAGGAGACAGTATTTATTTAGATGCAGGAACATCCACCTTTGAGATGATTCAATATATTGATAAGGAAAGTATAATAGTAGTTACAAATGGATTGAAGCATATTAATGCTCTTATTGAACAAAATATAAACGCATATATTTTAGGCGGAAAAGTTAAGGCTACAACAAAAGCTGTTATAGGTTTAGACGCTCTTAAAAATTTGCAGAAGTTTAGATTTGATAAATGTTTTTTAGGTATTAACGGTGTACATTTTGAATATGGTTTTACAACACCTGATTCTGAGGAAGCTATACTTAAAGAAAGTGCTATCAAACACTCTCAGCAGACTTTTATCTTAGCAGATGAAAGTAAATTTGGGGAAGTTAGTTTTGTAAAAGTAGCAGAGTTAAATGAAGCTGTTATTGTAACAAACTCTGAAGTAGAACAGTATGAAGGTTATATTGAAAAAACTAAAGTAAAGGTTGTGACGAGGAAATGATATATACTATAACTTTTAATCCTTCTATTGATTATGTTATAAGAGTTGAAAATTTCAAGCCTGGAGAAGTAAATAGAGTAGCTGATGAAAATAAATATCCGGGTGGAAAAGGAATTAATGTTTCAAGAGTACTGAACAATCTTGGAGTAAAGAACAAAGCTTTGGGGTTTATTGGAGGGTTCACAGGTCAATTCATAAAGATTTCACTTGAAAATGAAGGAATAGATACTGATTTTATAGAGGTAGCTAGTGATACAAGAATAAATGTAAAACTTAAATCTAATGAAGAAACAGAAATAAATGGAGCAGGTCCTGCTATTAGTGAAAAGGATTTAGATAACTTATTTAATAAAATAGAATTATTAAATTCTGATGATTTCTTAGTTTTAGCTGGAAACGTACAAAAATCATTACCAACAAACATATATTCATTAATTCAAGAAAAGTGTTCTAGTAAAAAAGTAAAAATTATAGTAGATACTACTGGAGAAGCTTTGACTTCAACATTAAAATATAATCCATTTTTAATAAAACCTAATAACCACGAGTTAGGTGAAATATTTAATGTAGAACTCAAAACTAGAGAAGAAATAATACATTATGCTCAAAAGCTTAGAGAAATGGGAGCAGAAAATGTAGTAATTTCAATGGCTGGTGAAGGAGCACTTTTAATATGTGGTAAAGGTGTTTACCATGCATCACCAGCTAAGGGTACAGTGAAAAATTCAGTAGGAGCGGGAGATTCACTAATAGCTGGTTTCCTAGCAAAGTATTCTCAAACTTTAGATATTATTGAGGCTTTCAGATGGGGAGCTGCATCGGGAAGTGCCACTGCATTCTCAATGGATTTATGTAAAAAAGAAGATGTGGAAAAGTTGCTTCCACAAGTGAAGGTCACTGAAATATAAAATTTTCATTGAACAAAATATGATTTTACTTATAGTATACACTAAATATACGCTATAAAGGTTTATTTTAAATTAATTCTGTGTTAAATATATAAAATTATATTACAGCACATATCTAGTAGGTATGCTACCCCTAAGATAAATTCAGTAATAACATAATTAATAAAATCTATTAATAATTAAGGAGGAAAGTATATGAAAATAACAGAGTTATTGAAGAAAGATACTATTATACCCAATTTAAAGTCAAGCACAAAATCTGAAGTAATTGATGAATTAGTAAATAAGTTAGATAGTGCTGGTAGATTAAATGATAAGGAAGAATATAAAAAAGCAATATTAAAGAGAGAAGAGCAATTTTCTACAGGTATAGGTGATGGAATAGCTATTCCTCATGCTAAAACAGCTGCAGTTAAGACTCCGGCCTTAGCTTTTGGTTCTTCCGAGGAAGGTATAGATTATGATTCTTTAGATGGAAACAATGCACACATATTCTTTATGATAGCTGCTAGTGAAGGAGCACATAATGATCATCTAGATACGTTATCAAGATTATCTAGTATGCTTATGAATGAAAACTTTAGAAAAAATCTTATAAATGCAAAAGATGCAGATGAAATATTAAGTATAGTTGATAAAGAAGAAAAAGCATACTTAGAAGCACAAGAAGCTGAAAATAATGTAAGTACTGATGAAATTAAAGAATCTAAAGGTTTAGTGCTAGCTGTAACAGCGTGTCCAACAGGTATAGCTCATACATATATGGCAGCAGATGCACTAAAGAATAAAGCTAAGGAGCTAGGTATAGATGTTAAAGTAGAAACTAATGGTTCTACAGGAATAAAAAATAGGTTAACTGAAGATGAAATAGCAAAGGCTTCTGCCATAATAGTAGCAGCAGATAAACAAGTTGAAATGGCTAGATTTGAGGGAAAGAAAGTAATTCAAGTTCCTGTAGCTCATGCTATTAAGAAGTCTGAAGAACTGTTAAATAAAGGCATAGCTGGAGATGCACCAATTTATCATCATAGTGGTGGTAGAGATTCAGGGGAAGGCAAGAATGAAAGGACAGGGTTCTATAAACATCTTATGAGTGGTGTTTCAAATATGCTTCCTTTCGTAGTAGGGGGAGGAATACTAATAGCTATATCCTTTATGTTCGGTATTAAAGCCTTTGATCCTAAGGATCCAGCCTTTAGCCCAATTGCTAAGTTATTAATGGACATAGGTGGAGGTAATGCATTCTCACTAATGATACCTGTTCTTGCAGGATTCATAGGTTTGAGTATTGCTGATAGACCAGGATTTGCTCCAGCCATGGTTGGTGGACTTATAGCTGCTAATAATGGTGCTGGATTCTTAGGTGGATTAATTGCAGGTTTCTTGGGTGGTTATTCAATTGTGCTTCTTAAGAAAGTATTTGCTCCACTTCCAGAGTCTTTAGAAGGTATAAAGCCAGTACTTTTATATCCTCTATTTGGAATACTTATTACTGGTGCAATAATGTTCCTTGTTATAATAAACCCAGTTAAAGCTCTTAACACAGCGTTAACTGGATGGTTAAGCTCAATGGGTACAGCTAACAAAGTTATACTTGGTTTAGTACTAGGTGGAATGATGGCTATAGATATGGGTGGTCCAATAAACAAGGCTGCTTACACATTTGGTATTGCTATGATAAGTGGAGGAAACTTCTATCCACATGCTGCAATAATGGCAGGCGGTATGGTGCCACCACTAGGAATAGCTATTGCAACTACAATATTTAAGAATAGATTTACAGAACAAGAAAGAGATGCAGGTAAAACATGTTATATAATGGGTGCAAGTTTTATAACAGAAGGTGCTATACCTTTTGCTGCAGGAGACCCAGGCAGAGTAATACCTTCAGCAGTTGTAGGAGCAGCTATAGCTGGCGGACTTTCAATGGTATTCAATATAGGATTGCCTGCTCCTCACGGTGGACTGTTTGTAATTCCAATAGTTAAAGGAAATCCTCTACTTTATATTCTAGCTATCTTAATTGGTTCTTTCGTTACAGCTTTCATGTTAGGATTGCTAAAAAAACCAATAGAACAAAAATAAATTAAATTAAAAACAAGCAATGTGTGAATTTCACATTGCTTGTTTTTTTATCATATTCAATTAATAGTAATAACTTATATTGATGAATGATTTTGACTATTTATAAAAAAATTTGCCTTATTTTGAGTGATTTTGACTAAAAATGATTGTTTTTTGTGAGGTTTTATATTATAATAACATTACAAGATAAACAAGAGGGTGTTAAGGGTTGTTAACAGAAGAAAGACATAATTTAATATTAGGGTTCCTAGAAAAAAAAGGCATATCAAAAATAAGTGAACTTGTGGAAATAACTAATACGTCAGAATCCACCATAAGACGTGATCTTACCTTCTTGGAAAGTATTGGTATGCTTAAGAGAGTACATGGAGGAGCAACTTTACCAAAAAGAAGATTAGTAGAACCTAGTTATCAAGAAAAAGAGGGGCAGAGTGTCGAAGAGAAAAAAGCTATAGCTAAATACGCTGCAGCGCTTATTGAGGAAGGTGACAGCATATACTTAGACGCTGGTACATCGACCTTTGAAATGATTCAATATATAGATGTAAAAGATATAGTAGTAGTTACCAATGGCTTAAAACACATAGATACTCTTATTGAACAAAATATAAATTCATATATTTTAGGTGGAAAAGTCAAAAGCATAACAAAAGCAGTTATTGGTTTAGATGCTTTAAAAAATCTTCAAAAATACAGATTTGATAAGTGTTTTCTTGGTATTAACAGTATACATATGGATTATGGTTTTACCACACCTGATTCAGAGGAGGCAATATTAAAAGAAAATGCTATGAAACACTCTAATAAAACTTTTGTGTTAGCTGATGAAAGCAAATTTGGTGAAGTTAGCTTTGTAAAAATAGCAGATTTAAGAGAGGCTGTAATTATAACTAATTCTGAAATAGATAACTATGAGGAATACATTAAAAAAACTATAGTAAAGGTTGTGAAGAAGAAATGATATACACTATAACTTTTAATCCTTCCATAGACTATGTTATTAAAGTTGATAACTTTCAACCAGGAGCAGTAAATAGAGTAGCAAATGAAGAGAAATATCCTGGTGGAAAAGGAATTAATGTTTCAAGAGTGTTAAACAATCTTGGAGTAAAGAGCAAAGCTTTAGGATTTATTGGAGGATTTACAGGACAGTTCATAAAAGACTCATTACAGAGTGAAGGTATAGAAACTGATTTTATAGAAGTAAGTGGAGATACAAGAATAAATGTAAAACTTAACTCTAATGAAGAAACAGAAATAAATGGAGCAGGACCTTCTATTGAGGAAAAGGATTTAAATAAGCTATTTGAACAAATAGATGCTTTAAGTTCTGAGGATTATCTAGTACTAGCAGGAAATGTTCAGAAGTCATTACCGACAAATATTTATTCACTAATTCAAGAAAAGTGTTCTAGCAAAAAAGTAAAAATTGTGGTAGATACTACTGGAGAAGCTTTGACTTCAACATTGAAATATAATCCATTGTTAATAAAACCTAATAACCATGAGTTAGGTGAAATATTTAATGTAGAACTTAAAAGTAGAGAAGAAATAATACATTATGCTCAAAAGCTTAGAGAAATGGGAGCAGAAAATGTAGTAATTTCAATGGCTGGTGAGGGTGCACTTTTAATATCAAGCGAAGGAGTATATCATGCATCAGCACCTAAGGGTACAGTAAAAAATTCAGTTGGGGCAGGAGATTCATTAGTAGCTGGTTTCCTAGCAAATTATTCTCAAACTTTAAATATTGTTGAAGCTTTTAGATGGGGGGCTGCATCAGGAAGCGCAACTGCATTCTCAATGGATTTGTGTGAAAAAGAATATGTAGAAAAGCTACTTCCAGAAGTGAAGGTAACTAAGTTATAAATTATACATATGAAGAGCTTTTATAATCTCAAAGGAGGAAAAAAATGAAAATTACTGAACTATTAAAGAAAGATACTATTATTGTAAATTTAAAATCTACTACAAAATCTGAAGTAATTGATGAATTAGTAAATAAGTTAGATAGTGCTGGTAGATTAAATGATAAAGAAGAATATAAAAAGGCTATATTAAAAAGAGAAGAGCAGTTTTCGACAGGTATAGGTGATGGAATAGCTATACCTCATGCTAAAACAGCTGCAGTTAAGACTCCAGCTTTAGCTTTTGGACTTTCTAAAGAAGGTATAGATTATGATTCTTTAGATGGTAATAATGCTTATATATTCTTCATGATAGCTGCTAGTGAAGGAGCTCATAGCGATCATTTAGATACATTGTCAAGATTATCTAGCATGCTTATGAATGAAAATTTTAGAAAAGACCTTATGAACTCAAAGACAGAAGATGAAGTTTTAGATTTAATTGATAAAGAAGAAAAAGCATATTTGCAAGCTCAGCAGGCGGAAGAAGAAGTAAATATGGTAGAAGAAAGTAAGGAAGAAGCTGCTGAACCAACAGCATTTATATTAGCAGTAACTGCATGTCCAACAGGTATAGCACATACATATATGGCAGCAGATGCATTAAAGAATAAAGCTAAGGAAATGGGTGTAAAGATTAAGGTAGAAACTAATGGTTCTACAGGAATAAAGAGTAAGCTAACTGCAGAAGAAATAGAAAAAGCTACTGCTATAATAGTAGCAGCAGACAAGCAAGTTGAAATGGCTAGATTTGAAGGTAAAAAAGTAATTCAAGTTCCTGTTGCTCATGGAGTAAAGAAAGCTGAAGAACTTATAAATAGAGCTTTAAATGAAGATGCACCTGTATATCATCACAGCGGAAGTGACAGTGGTGCTGCAAGCACTAAAAATGAAAAAGTAGGATTCTATAAACATCTTATGAGTGGTGTTTCAAATATGCTTCCTTTTGTTGTAGGTGGAGGTGTATTAATAGCTATATCATTTATGTTTGGAATTAAAGCTTTCGATGTTAATGATCCAACATTTCATCCATTTGCAAAGTTATTACATGATATAGGTGCAAATAATGCTTTTGTGCTTATGATACCTGTACTTGCAGGATTTATAGGTATGAGTATTGCTGATAGACCAGGATTTGCTCCAGCCATGGTTGGTGGACTTATAGCTGCTAGCAATGGCGCAGGATTCTTAGGTGGATTAATTGCAGGTTTCTTAGGTGGTTATGTAGTTGTGCTTCTTAAGAAAGTATTTGCTCCACTTCCAGAGTCTTTAGAAGGTATAAAGCCAGTTTTATTATATCCTCTGTTTGGTATATTCATAACTGGAGCAATAATGCTCCTTGTTATAGTTGGTCCTGTAGAAGCAATAAATTTAGGTTTACAACATTGGTTAAGTTCCATGGGAACAGCTAATAAAGTTATATTAGGTATGGTTTTAGGCGGAATGATGACTATTGATATGGGTGGTCCAATAAATAAGGCAGCCTTCACCTTTGGTATTGCTATGATCGATGCAGGAAACTATGCTCCTCATGCAGCAATTATGGCAGGCGGTATGTCTGCACCATTAGGAATTGCCTTAGCTACTACTATATTTAAAAACAGATTTGATGAAAATGCTAGAGAAACAGGTAAGACATGCTATGTAATGGGTCTATGCTTTATTACAGAAGGAGCTATACCATTTGCAGCAGCAGATCCTGCTAGAGTAATCCCTTCAGCAGTTGCAGGTTCAGCAGTTGCAGGAGCACTTTCTATGATATTTAATATAGGGTTACCTGCTCCACATGGTGGAATATTCGTAATTCCTATAGTTAATGGAAATCCATTATTATATCTTTTAGCAGTATTAATCGGAGCTATTGTAACAGCAATAATGCTAGGATTACTAAAAAAGCCTGTTGCTAAATAAGCACAAGAGGCGTTATTAATAAAAAATAGATGATGAGTTATAACTCATCATCTATTTTTTTAATAGTTTAATTTGTAATGGGTAAGGTGGAAAATCTACTTCTTTTGGTAATTGAGCATTAGATATTTTATTCAAGTTAACAGTTCCCTTTACTAAGATACTTGTTATATAGACCTATAAATCATACTAATTATTCTACTATTATAATAACATTTGAAATATAAATCTAGAAAAACTTCTTTAAAAGCGGAGATCTATTCTATGGATCTCCGCTTTTAAAGAAACTACTTTGAAATATTTTTAGAAATATCTGTATTGTAAGAGGACTTATCTTTATTACTTTTAATATAAGAAACTATAATACTTGCGGCTAGAATAAAGAAGATTATAGATATAGAAGCAAGTACTGATACATGTATATTGAAAAATGTTATTGAAAGTTTTATACCGGTAAAGACTAATATACAAGCCACCCCATACTTTACATAATCAAATTTACTATGAATTTTTTCAAGTAAGAAATATAAGTTCCTAAGTCCTAAGATAGCAAATATATTGGAAGTATAAACTATAAAAGGATCAGTAGTTATAGAAAATATAGCTGGTATTGAATCAATAGCAAATATAATATCAGAGCCTTCTATAAGTACAAGTATGGCTAATAGAGGCGTAGCGTATAGTATATTATTTTTTCTGATAAAGAATTTTTCACCTTCAATTTGAGATGAAACAGGTATTATTTTGTTAAGAATTTTAAGTATCTTACTATCTTTTAAGTTTTCAGAGCTTTCATTTCCTAAAAACATCTTCACTCCACTAATAATAAGAATTAATCCGAATATATAAAGCATCCAATGAAACTCATTTACTATTGTCACGCCTAGCAGTACAAATATAAACCTTAAAATTATTGCTCCCCAAATTCCATAAGTTAAAACTCTTTTTTGATACTCTGGTTTTAGAGAAAAGCTTTCAAATACAAGTAAGAATAGAAATAGGTTATCTAGACTTAAACTTTGTTCAATAACATATCCTCCTAAGAAAGCTAATGCTTTTTCAGATCCCATAAAGATATAAATACCAATATTGAATACTAGTGCTAGTACCACCCAAAAGGTTAAATGTAGTAAAGATTTTTTTGTAGACATAAAATTACCCCCTTAATATAAATGTTGGTTTGAAATAAATAAAAGACCCTTAACATAACCCATGCACTTAGAGTTACGTTAAAAGTCTTATTACCTTATTAGGTTTACAAAGCCAGATTTAGTTAGTTAAATCGTAATGTTGACTTTGTAATTTCAACTACTCCCTTTTAACAAAGATTATTAACTTTTACAAATTAATAATATCATAGTAATTTGTATATTGTCAAGGAAAATACTTGATAAAACAGTTTAATTAAAATTATTATAGGCTAAAAAATACTATTTTACCAATATTATAGATAACCATGCCCGAAATTTAACTTATGGATGTCTATATATATAAGTATAGCAATGTGGATTAAAAATTATTTTGCAAGTTAAAAAAAATTATATTAAAACAATATTAAAAATTATAAAAAATTATTAAAAAATAATAGTAAACGAAATCGGGTGTATCCCTATGAAAAAAATGTAGTTTTTTAAAGAAAAATAGAGTAATTTACATATAAACTTATTAAATTACATGTGTTATACGTGTTTGTTATTTAGAAAGATGGTATCATAATACACGTCCCATGAAGAAACTGCAAAATAGATCTAAACTTACATTATATACCTATATATGCGGGTGTAACTCAATGGTAGAGTGCCAGCCTTCCAAGCTGGTTACGAGGGTTCGATTCCCTTCACCCGCTCCATTTATTGGGATGTCGCCAAGCGGTAAGGCAATGGACTTTGACTCCATTATCCGTAGGTTCGAATCCTGCCATCCCAGCCATATTATATTATAGAATTTAAAAGACATATCATCTTATTTATAATAGATGATATGTCTTTTGTTTTGAACAAGTTTTACATTTTTACCAGTAAGTATAAGCCTTTCATCCAATCCATCACCGTTTACATCAGCATGTTTAGTTTGAAGTATATAGACCTTATCCCTATAGTTAAATAACTCCTTAGGTATTCTGAAAAACATATATAATCTCCTGGATTATTGTTATTATATATTATAGTATTTCAATAAGAGAAAAAGTGAAATAAAGGACTAGTAAAAATATAAAATGTTGGTATCAATGGATTAAGGGTAGCCAGGTTGCTGCCTTTTACAATTTTGTTGTTAAAACAACAGTAAATTTTATTACAGATGGAGGAATTGAAGTTAATTTGTAGAATTTATTTTATATGAAGAGTAATAAGTGTATTATGTATTTTTGAGGTGGTACACAATTATTATGTAACAAATGTAGTAATTCATAATGCGGCTGATACTATAATAAAAGTTTCTATAAAAGAGGAGAATAAAATATATATAAGTATTGAGGATAACGGAAAAGGCATTGGAGAAGAAGAATTAATGAATCCAATCACCTGATGAAAGACGCATTTGGGGGAAATCAAAATGAATAGTAAAACTAAGAATATTGTGATAATCATAAACTATTGTGTATTTACATTAACTATGCTTGTTAATTGTATATATAATAGTACAAATTGGTTTATGCTAATGTCTTTATACTTTATTTTTCTTACATCCTATTCAATTAATACATTTTTTTTACATGATCCTTCGAATAAATGGAGAAATTTAAAAAAGTATAATTTATTGATTTTTGTTGTATATTTTTTAGAGGTATGTTTGATATTTTTAATTAATAGATTTGATATTACAAGTATATCTATAGGTTTATATCTTTTTATATTATCTGATATAGTTGTAAATCAAAGTTTTTCTACAGGCCTTATTGCTTTTTTTACATTATATGCTATATCCTGTGTTTCAATTTTAACCAAATTATATTATGATAATGTTAAAGCTATCTCTGAAATACTATTAAACTTACCAATCTTTATTGTAGTATATATAATATTTTTTCTAATTAATCACCTTTTAAAACAAACGGAACTTATAGAAGCAGCACTAAAGGATGTTACTGTTAAAAAGCTTGAAAAAGATTCTATGTATAATGATCTTAAAGAAGCTTATGAAAGAGTAGAAACTATAACTGCATTGAAAGAGAGAAACAGGATTGCCAGAGAAATACATGATACAGTAGGACATACTTTAACTACAGTTTTAGTTGAAATGGAAGCAGCTAAAAGGCTTATAAGAAAAGATACGGATCTTGCAGCCTGCAAGCTTAGTTTAGCTCAAAGTCAGGTTAAGAAAGGACTCAATGATATAAGAAACTCTGTACGTATACTTGAAAAGGGACAAGATATACTGGATTTTTATTCTGATATGGAGTCAATCATAGCTGAAACAGAAAAACATTCAGGGGTAATAATTAAAGCCCAAATAGATTATAATATAGCCTTTACTAAATCTCAGGAGAAGGTCATTTTATCAGCTCTTTTAGAGGGACTTACCAATGGGATAAAACATGGGAAAAGTAGTGCTTTTTTATTTAAGTTGTACTCAAATAATGAAAAAGTTCTTTTTTCCCTTGAGGATAATGGAATGGGCGCTGACATAGTTACTCATGGTTTTGGACTTAGGGCTATGAGGGAAAGAATATTAGAACTTAACGGAAGTCTTGATATATCATCAAAACTTGGAGAAGGTTTTGGTATATATATTACTTTCCCTTATAGCAAAAAAACAGATGATGAAATTTCATGAAAATAAAATCTTTTGGTGAGGTGACTTATGGAGAAAATAAAAATATTAATAGCAGATGATCAAACTCTCATGCGAGATGGATTAAAGACTATTTTAGAACTAGAAGAAAATTTTAGCATCATAGGTACAGCAAAGGATGGTGAAGAAGTACTAGCTTTCTGTGAAAAAGATTCTCCAGACTTGGTATTAATGGACATAAGGATGCCTAAAATGGATGGAGTTAAATGTACTAAAATATTGAAAAACTTATACCCTGAAATTGTTGTTTTAATTTTAACTACATTTAATGATGTGGATTATATTGTTGAGGCTTTAAATTATGGAGCAGCAGGATACATACTGAAAGACATAGAAGGGGACGAACTTGTTAAAGCTATAAATGATGCCTATAAAGGTTCATTTATGCTTCCTTCAAGTGTAGCTAAAAAGCTTGTTGAAAAACTTTCTGAAAATACCATAGTTAAACCTAAAGAAAAAAATATATTACTTGATTTTTCAGAAAGGGAAGTTGAAGTTGCAAAAATGCTGTCAATGGGTTTTAACAACCGTCAAATAGCTTCATCCCTTTTTATATCTGAAGGTACAGTGAAGAATTATATAAGTAATATTTATAGTAAACTTGGAACTTCAGATAGAACTGCAGCGGCAATTGAGATAAGGAAAATAATTGAATCATAGTTAAAAAAAGTTACCCCAGTCATATTTTTTGTGACTGGGGTAACTTTTCTATGATTGTAATTTCACTTATTATTATATAAGTGAACTGGATAAGTAAATTATTTTGCATTACGAACTGAAAATGAATGTTCAGAAGGGAATATAACCATGAAAGCTCTATCCATTTTAAATTATAGTAGAAAAAATAAAAATAAACTTATAAGTTCTATTATTCCAGTGCTGGTTGCGGTTTCTTTCTTGTATTTAATAAATACTTTTGTGAAATCAATAAATAACTCACTATATAAGCTTAGTGTTTCCTCATATAAATATCATGCCACAATTACAGCCTGTGACAATGAAAATATTATTGAAAAAGTTAAAAATAATAAAAATGTAGAAAGATCAGTTCCTTTCATGTGGTATGGGATAAAGTACAGTATTCCAGGAAGTTTAATTCTGACGGATGTAATGGCCTTAAGAGCTGAAGATATGAACTATTTTTTAGAGAAACAACATATACAGGTTATGGTTGGAACATTGCCAGAAGAAGGTAAAAAGGAAATTGCAGTAGATTATTTGGTTGCAAAAAATAAAAAAATCACTATTGGAGATAGTGTGGGAAATGCACTAGATAAGTTTGATAGAATAAATGGTGAATATATGGTGGTTGGAATATTAAAAGGCGAAAATATGCTGTCTGTTGTATCATTTAATAATGAAATTTTGAAAGATTATGATGATGGCGAAAAGTCCCTACAGAGAGGAATAATGGTTTTTCCTAAAAACAACAAGATTAATGAAGTCAATAAATTAGTTGAAGCTTTACCTAAAGGGGAAGCGGTATATAATACTTTCAATATTTCAAGTGAAAAATTTAAGAAGGATATGGGATGCTTAGCACTTCTTGATGTTATAAGTATATTATCAATATTTCTAATGGTAATTACAGTTGGAAGTTCAAAATATGTTGAATTTTTTAATAGAAAAGAAGAAATTGGAATACTCAATGCTATTGGATATAATAAAAGGCAGATTTTAAAGAGAGCTATACTAGAAGTACTAGCAGTTAATACAATTTCATATATTTTAGGTTTGTTTTTAGGTATTACCTTAAGTTATTTGATGAAAAGGAATATTTTTGAGAATGTAGGTGCCCTAGGAGTAGTATTTGATGAAAAGGCAGTGCTTGTATCTCTATATATTCCGCTATTTACCACGTTATTTACTGTAGTGCCTATAAATGCAATGATAAACAAACTTGATCCTATTGACATGATAGAGAACAACTGAGGAGGGACTGTTATGATTTTTAAAATGGAAAGTGTAAATTTAGTTTATGACATAGGTAAAGAAGCTCAAACCTATGCACTTAAAGATATAAATCTTTCTCTGGATGGTAATAGATTTATCGGAATTATGGGACCTTCAGGAAGTGGAAAAAGCTCTCTTCTTTATTCAATGGCAGGCTTTAAAATACCAACTTCAGGAAAGGTTTATTATGGAGAAATAGATTATAATAAAATTTCTCCCTCTGAAGGTGCTGAAATAAGAAGAAAAAATTTTGGCTTTATTTTTCAAAGGCATTTTTTAATCGACTATATGACTGTACTAGACAATGTATTAGTACCCATAAATGATGACAGCAGAGAGGCGAAAATAAAAGCAATATCCATACTAGATAAACTTGGACTTGCACATCTTACAAGTAAAAAACCTTACCAACTGTCTGGAGGGCAAAGACAAAAAGTAGCCATTGCAAGAGCATTAATAGGAGACCCCAAAGTGATTTTTGCTGATGAACCAACAGCTGCATTAGATCACAGCAGTGCCTTAGAGGTAATAAAATTTCTTGAAGACTATAGAAAAGATAAGATGATTATAGTAGTAACTCATGATTTCTGTATCCTACAAAATGCCAATCATGTTATTAATATGCTTGATGGTGCTATAGTGTCCATTGATAAAGGCAGAGGGGGAATATAATGAAACCTCTTTCAACGGTCACCTATTTAAAAAATAATGTTAAAAAAGTGCTGCCGAGTTTTGTGTGTATGGTATTGGGTGTATTTCTTATATATTTTTCCTCAATTTTATTATACAGCAGTGTATATGGAATAAGCCAAGGTTCTTTAAATATGCTTGAAAAAGCAACAATTGTAAGCACTAACACTAATGATGCTATACCAGATAAAATTTTAAGTAAAATTAAAGGCTGCAGCAATATAGAGTATATTATACCAATCATAAATGATATTGGAAGATTTCAATATAGAAGCCCTTTGGGGAAAATTAGTATTGAGGGTTTCAATATTTTTGAAGAAGATATCCCTAAAGTTCTTAAAATTTTTGATATGAAACTTGTGGAAGGAAAACTTCCTTTATCAAATAGCAATGAGATGCTTATACCACTTAAGCTTGCTAAGCAAAGCAAAATTAAGATAGGAGATTACATAGGTAAAAATCCCGATTTAAATGTAATTTTAAATAAAAAATACAGAGTATGCGGTATAATTGATGGATCTGTAAATACCATGTTAACAACTAATGCTGGAAATGTTAAAAGAGAAGAGGCAGTAAAACGCAGTTTAATATTTTCTCTAAAAAATAAAAATAACAAAGTGATTAATGATGAACTTACCTATATGAAGGAAAAAAAGGTTACTGTTATGGATTATAAGTCTGTATATGATCAGATGAGTGAGCCGCTTGTAGCTATGAATTCTCTTAGGTTTATTCTGAATTTTATAGTAATCATAGTTCTATGTATTTCACTTGGTAATTTAAATTATATATTATTTTTAAATAGAAAGGATGAATTTGCTATTTTAACTGCTATTGGATACAAAAAAACAACTCTTTATAAGAAACTTTTAAAAGAGAATATTACTTTAAATTTATTGGGCTTCATTGTTGGCATTGTATTCACCATAATAGTAGTAGAATTGCTTAATATAGTAGTTTTTGAACCTAATGGACAATATGTTTACAGCTTTCATGTAAGCAGCATGCTCTATGCCTTTTTAATTCCTTTGTTTGTGTCCATAAGTAACATGATTTCACCCTTAAGAAATCTGAAGACTATGGATTATGAATGTCTTAATATTTAATATTTCAAATTTTTTTTAATAAGGAGGACAAATATGAGTATAACTGAAATATCAGTAAAAAGGCCCACCGCCATATGGATGGCAATAGTATTGATGCTTGCGTTAGGGATTATTGGATATAAAAATATGGGATCAAATTTATTACCATCCATGAATATACCTATTATATCAGTAACCACTGCCTATAATGGAGCAAGTGCAGAAGATATCAAGAAAGACATTATAAAACCTATTGAGGATGCTGTATCTGGAATAAGTGGTATTGATACAATTAATTCCAGTGCAAAAGAAGGATATGGTACAGTTACTATAACCTTTAAAATGTCTGCAAACATAAATACAGCTTATTTAGATGTTCAGAAAGCAGTTGAAAATGCAACAGGTAAGCTTCCAAAAGCTGCTGATAAACCTATCCTATATAAAATGAGCAGTAGTGATCAGCCAATTTTAATTCTTTCTATAAATGGAAATGCTAATTATGATGAGCTTTACAATGAAGCAGATAGATTAAAAGATGAAATAGAAAAAGTCACAGGAGTAGGAAAAGTAACACTGGTAGGTGGAGACAAAAAACAATTAATAATAAAACTTGATAAAACCGCTATGAACTATTATGGGGTAAGTGTTAACTCTATAACACAAAAACTTCAATTAAGTAATTTAAATATACCAGGTGGAGAAATTAAGCAAGAGAACATGGATCAATCCGTGAGAGTAGTTGGGCAGTTTAATAATATTAATGCTGTGAGGAATTTACTAATCCCAACATCAGCTGGAGGGAATATACATCTCTCTGATATAGCTAAAATAGATTTAGAACTTCCAGACCCTACTACATCAATAAGGTTTAAGAATAATAAAACCATAGGAATAATGGTTACAAAACAAAGTGACTCCAATATAGTAGAAGTAGCCAATAGTGTAAAGAAACAATTAGAAGAAATTAAAAAAACTATACCTAAAGGAATCAACATAGATGTTGCATTTGATAATACTGTTTTTATTACCTCCTCGTTAACTCAAATAAGACACAACGTTATAGAAGGAATCATAACTACTGCAATAGTGCTATATTTATTTTTCCGAAGTCTTCGTTCTTCACTGGTGGTTTTGGTTGCTATACCAACATCGCTTATAGCTACTTTTTTTCTCATGTATGAACTCCATTTTACTTTAAATTTAATGTCTATGCTGGGATTGTCTTTAGTTATAGGTACTCTGGTAGATGACTCTATTGTAGTACTGGAAAGTATACAAAGACATTTAGATATGGGGAAAAATCCTGTAGATGCAGCTATTACCGGTCGTAGAGAAATAGGCCTTGCTGCTATAGCTATAAGTTTGTGCGATGTGGTTATATTTTTACCTATTGCTTTTATGTCAGGTATGGTAGGTCAAATTTTTAAAGAATTTGGTTTAACAATAGCTATAGCTACAATATTTTCTCTCATAGTTTCCTTTACAGTTACTCCAATGCTTGCAGCTGCTACCCTTAAAAAAGTAAAAATTGAAGATAAAGAAAAAGTATCTAAAAAGAGCTTATTTAACAAAGGTGTAGAATTGTATAAAAAAATTCTTATATGGGCATTAGACAACAGGTGGAAGGTTTTGGTTACATCTGTGATAGGTATAGTATTTAGCATATCTCTTCTTTTAACTGGATTAATAAGTACAGAATTTATGGCTAAATCTGATGAAAGCTTTATTTCTATAGATATATCACTTACACCTGGTTCTACACTAAAACAAACAGATGATAAGGTGATTGAAGTAGAAAATTATTTGCATAAAACGAAAGAAATAAAAAATTATCTTTCAATAATTGGAGGAAATGGGCAAGATGGTTCGGATAAAGCTGTTGCTCGAATTTATGTTAACTTAGTTCCTAAGAAAGAACGTACAAAGAGTCAAAGCGAAGTTGCAAGTCAAGTTCGTGAGTTTGGTAAAAAAATACCTGGAATAGATTTTCAGGTATCAGAATCAGACAGCAGCGGAGGAAGTGGTAAACCAGTAGCTATTAAAATAAAGGGAAAAGATGAAGACACTTTAAAAGCATTATCAAATGAAGTTGAAAAATTATTAAGAACAATACCTGGCACAACGGATATAGGAAATTCAACGAAAGTAAGAAATAGTGAAATAAGAATAACTGTAGATAGTTTAGCGGCTGCTAACTATGGACTTACTACTTCAGATATAGGTAGTGTTATAAGAGTTGCACTATCCGGTAATCAAGTAGGGGTGTATAGAGCAAATAATGAAGAAAATGATATAACTCTTAAATTTATGAAGGGAGAAGTAAAAAGTATTAATGATATTAAAAATATAAAAATATCAAATTCTTCTGGGCAGCAAATACCGCTAAGTCAAGTTGCAATTGTTGAAAAAGTAGACACTGCACCATCGATATCTAGAGAAGAGAAACAGGATGTAGCTACTGTAGATGCTAATGTTCAAGGAAGAGTAGTTGGACAGGTTACTAATGATATTAATGCAAAATTAAAATTACTTAAAGTACCTTCAGGATACAGCATAACCTTTGGTGGAGATCAAAAAAGCATGGCAGAGGCAGGAACATCTCTTATACTAGCCTTAGGAGCATCAATAGCTCTTATATATATGATATTAGTGGTACTTTACGAATCTTTCTTAACACCAGCTATAAGAATGGTTGCACTGCCATTTGCTTTAATGGGAGCTTTAATTGCCTTAGCTATAACTGGACAAAGCTTAAATGTAATGTCTGGAATTGGAATAATAATGCTTGAAGGGTTATCATCCAAAAATGGTACATTACTAATAGATTATACTAATACACTTATGAAAAAAGGTATGAGTTTGAGAGATGCCCTTATAGAATCAGGTGTCACTAGATTAAGACCTATAATAATGACATCTGCTACAATGATAGTTTCCATGCTTCCAGTTACTCTATCCCTAGGTGAAGGAAGCGAGATGAAAAAAGGTATGGGTATTGTAATAATAGGTGGTATGCTTGTATCAACTATAGTTACACCTATTGTACTACCAGTAATCTATACACTTATGGAAGATTTGAAAAATTTTGTCTTTAGAAAAAACAAGGACAAAAAGTTAAGGGAGGCAGGACAATATGAAGTTTAAAAATTTTAGTATAAAAAAGTTTAAAATAAAAAGAATTCTATCAATTGTAATTGTAGTTGTAGTTGTTGCTGTTGCAGCTCAGGGTATTCGTTCTCATACAAAAAATAAAAAGGTAGAAGTAAAACAAGAAATCAAAAACGTTAAGACGCAAAAAATAAATGTTGGCAGCATATCAGCGGAAGTAGAATTTGCAGGCAATTTAAAACCTAAAACCCAAGTGGTGGTTTTCCCTAAAACTGGAGGAAGAGTTGCTAGTGTTAATGTTAACCTAGGAGATAAGGTTAGTGCAGGCCAAACATTATATACATTAGATACAACAGAGCTGCAGGCAAATCTTCAGGCACAACAGGCATTACTTGAGGGTGCAAATGCTAACTTGGAAAAAACCAGTGATTCTGGACTGGCACAGCAAATATCTCAAGCTGAACAAGCAGCTGGAAAAGCACAAGTTCAATTTAACAGTGTAAAAGATAACTATGATAAAATGCAAAAGTTATATTCAGCAGGAGCTATATCAAAAAAAGAGTTGGATGATGCAAAAACTCAATATGATAATGCTTCTATAGATTTAAATACAGCTCAGGATAACCTAAATTTATTACAAGATAAAATTGGTCCTCAGAATACAAAAGCTGCAGCTGCTCAAGTAGCACAATCACAGGCAGGAGTAAACTCTGCACAAATTCAGGTAAATAATGCTACAATTACTTCACCTATTTCAGGAATAGTATCCTCAAGAGATATTGAGGTAGGCCAAATCGCTGGCGGGCAATCAGGTTCTGTGACTGTTATAGATTCAAGTACGGTAACTGCAGAAATAACTGTTCCAGATAAAATGCTGGGAAAAATTCAAGTAGGGCAATCAGTACCAGTAGCTATTACCGCATTACAAGATAAAAAAATATCAGGTGTGGTAGATGCAATTAGTCCTGATGCTAATTCTAAAGATAACTCTTATGTTGTTAAGATTAAAATTGATAACTCAAATGGAGATATGAAAGCTGGTATGTTTGCTAAAGTATCCTTACAAGCTGAAAGTAAAGATAAAGTCTTAACTGTTCCTAATCAAGCTATTAAGGTAGAAAATGGTGTAAATTATATGTATATAGTGGAAAATGGTAAGGTTAGAAAGTTATCCATAGATACTGGAATTTCAAATGATAAATTTACAGAAGTAACAGGTAATGTAAAAGAAGGTACTGATATAATTACAGAAGGACAAAATCTATTAGATGATGGTGAAAAAGTAAATATAGTTAAATAAGATTTTAGTTAACAAAACTAAAATACATATTTACTTAATAAGAAGTGCGTTGGATTATTGATAGAAATAACCAGCGCAATTTTTTATGAAAGCTTAAAATCAAAAAATACTAAAGAGAAAATCATTACTGTATCTATATATGAATTTGCCAGCAATATTAATATACAATATAGGAGATATACTAAAATTTTATATGTATATCAATCTTGAACTTTACAGAATATTTATATTACTGCTAAACTAGGAAGTATATCTAAAGCAGCAAAAGAACTTTTTACATCACAGCCAGCAGTTAGTCAGTCTATAAAATTATTAGAAGACTGTATATTTAAAATTTTAATTATAGAGGTGTATAAATATGGATAAAAATGTTTCATGGTATATAGAGAAGCGAGTTGAGAGAACTATAAAAGGTTTAAATGACCGTAATATGGAAGGGTATTATGTTAATAATAGAGAGCAGTTATTTCAAAAATTAAAAGAACTAATAGTTGAAGATTCTACAGTTGGTCTAGGAGACTCAATGACTCTTTTGGAAACTGGAATAATAGAGTTTTTAAGGAGTGGGAAATTCAACTTTTTAGATAAGTATAAAGAAGAATTGACAAGAGATGAAAAAAGAGAAATATATATTAAGAATTTTTCAGCTGATACTTTTATTTGTAGCACGAATGCAATAACTGAAAGTGGAGAACTATATAATATAGATGGAAATGGTAGTAGAGTTGCTCCAATTATTTATGGACCTAAGCAGGTTATTCTTGTTGCAGGAATAAATAAAATTGTAAAAGACATAGAAGAAGCAGAGAAAAGAGTAAGGTCATATGCAGCACCAATTGATGCAAAAAGATTAAATAAAGATACACCTTGTACAAAGCTTGGATATTGTGTGGATTGCAAAAGTCCAAATAGAATTTGCAATGATTTTGTGATAATCAGAGGGCAATTCATTAAGGGAAGAATAAAGGTATTAATCGTTGGAGACATTCTAGGGTATTAAATGGAATAATATGGATAAGAGTTTTCGTTTCACTATAGTCTCTCAAAAAATCATCAGTGTTTAAAAATAGAAAAACCCTACTGTCTGTCTGGTAACCTATAAATGGCTCTTGTTCGGGTTTAGATGCTCTAGTAAGTAATATTGAGAAAACTTTTATTGTTATATATGAAGTATATTATAAATTACGCCTTTTTCTGCTTTTACTTTGTTTAAATCATCTATAAAATAAAACACAGTATATTTCCATTTATCTGGACTATAAATAACTATATATTCTGTATTATCAATCTTAGGAATATCTTTTTCTATTTTATCTTTAAAGTTATTTAAACTCTCTTGTGGTTCAATATCTCTTGTGATTTCAAATAGATATTTGGTATCTTTAATTTTACATGTTGTTATATCAATTAAAGGTATTCCTATATTTATTTGTTGCCATCCAAAAGAAGTTATTATATTGTCATAGAATCCATTAAATAAGAATTTGTTTAGTCCGTTACTATCTTTCCAAAGATATAAAGGAGCATAACTATTCTGCAGATTATTATTTTCGCCTTTTTTTGTTGTTAGATATAGTTTAAACTTTAAATCATAAAATCCATAATAAAAATATTGATTGTCCCTATCGTGCTATTTTGGAAAAGTGGGTTATTGCAAACAAAGGAACTTCAAGTAGAATTATTGAGAACGATTCTCTAGAAGCTATTTTAAAGTGTGTAGCAGATGGTATGGGTATTTCACTACTGCTAAAAAGCGTGATTAAAGATAATGACAGAGTATATATTCATGAGTTATCTGATGAATTTAACAAATTACCAATACACTTTATCAAACGTAATGATTCAAATGTAAATGATTTAGTTAATAATTTCATTAATATCCTTTCAGAAGTATAAAAATTATTTTGAAATATATATTGCAGTTATGAAAACTTGTAGATTGAAAGTGAAGGTAGGAGTTTTTTATTTTTATCTAAGTAATTAAAAGTTCTGAAATTATGAATAGTGTAAATAATAAGGTGATTATAGAATTATCAGATCTATACTCAAATAATTTATAGATAAAAAATATGAGGGGTTTTATGTTTAAACTACCAATAATAGAGTTAATTGAAAGAGGTTTGCCTGAAGGATTAACTATAAGAACAAATAAATTAAATACTAAAATTAGTGCTGAGGTAAAATAAAGTGAAACTTGAATCAGATGGGGTTTGACCCCAACTGATTCTTAGTTGAACGAATCCAGGGACGTAGCCGCTCTTTACTCCCAGTTAAGCAGAGAGCCAAAATCTGTGATTTTGATATGGTCGCTTACTCTGTGAGTACTCCTCAGAAGAGAAGTTTCCTATAAAGTTGGGAGTATGAGAGCGGGTAGTCATCGGATAAAACATAAACTAAACTGGTTGTGTCTATAAATGGTGGTATGACTAAACAAATGATATACAGCGGCGATTATAATTGGAAATATGAATTGAGATAAATATAACTTCCAAGTATTTATACAATGAGAAGTTGATATATTTAGTTTATCATAATACCTTACGTTTAAAATCTATAATTGGAAAGTCCCTACTATATATTTTGTTTAACATTAAATAAAAAATCTACCCAAACGCCCTAATGTTATTATTGGAGACTATACATATTACAGTGATGCAAGTAATCCAGAGAATTTCTATGATAACATTGAGCACCATTATGAATTTTTAGGTGACAAACTAATTATAGGTAAGTTTTGTGCAATTGCCCAAGGCGTTAAGTTTATTATGAATGGTGCAAATCATAAAATGAGTGGTTTTACCACATATCCCTTTAACATTTTTGCAGGTGGTTGGGAAAAAGCTACTCCCGAGATTTCTGATTTACCGTTTAAAGGCGATACTATTATTTGATAAGATATTATGTTATTTTTCGAAAATAATGTAATAGAAGTTTTGTATAAATAGTGTTATTATATGTATATAAATAATAACAAGGTCTTTTATATAATAATATAGATATTATAATTACTGAATAATATAAAATTTATATAATTTAACTTAAAAAATTAGCTGTATTATGTTTATATTAATTTTAATACAACTATATTAAAAGGGTAAAATTAATTTTTATTATATACTAGGAGGAATTTTAGAATATGATAGACCGATTGAGTAAAGCAAGGGAAGAGGTAGAAAAAGCCTTTAATAATGATAAAGCTGATGATATGGGGAAAATGGCAAAGAGATTCAAAAATTTATATTTTCAATGCATACAAAGCGGTGAAGAAACTAAAGAATACCATTATGCCGAATACATAAAAAAAGTTATTATGTTATATTTTGAAAATATTTTAAATGCATATGGTGACGCAGAAGCATTATATGAAGAATGTGAATATGAAGCACAATTAGCTGGAATAACCCCAAATATAACAATATCATACTAATAAATAATACCAATAGCTATATTGGATTACAAATATACAGATAACCAAAACTTAAATTTAACTTATACGTAGGGATATATTACCAATATTGAAGTCGCATTTAAATATTTTTTATTAGTCTTAGCGAAAATTTGAGAAAAAATCTTAGAACTTTAGATATGTTTGAGGTACGAGTTTATCAAAGTTCTTAGATTTTATTATGAAACTCCTCTTCCTTTGGTCAGAGGAGTAAGCGATTTGCACAAAATCACAGATTTTGGCTCTCTGCTTAAATTTGAGCTTTAGACTAATTAAAAATATTTAACGTGAGGAAATATGGTAATATATACCGGAGTATAAGTTGAATTTCGGGCATGGTTATAATACAACATTTAGAGGTGAATTTTATGCAAAATACAGTGACTCCTATAAACAATGAAGTAAAAAGAATTAAATTAGCATTAGACTCTATTTCTATTTATAGACAATTACTTGAAGATAAAGTTATAAATAGATTACACACACTAGTTAACTATATTAATAGCGAAGATATTGATTTAGGTCATTTTATTAGCCTATATAATGATTTTTTCTATACTTTAGCTTGTAATTCCAATAATTCTTTGAAAGAATATATTGTTGATAAAATAATTTTCCAAGAAAGTCCTTACTCTAGAATAGTAGAGACCCCTGAGTTTAATGAAAGGAAAAATCCTTTTGAAGAAGCCATTAGAAATGATTTGGTAAATTTACAATTAATATCAGAATTTACTTCCTTTCAAATTAAAAATTACATAAAAGAGCATGTGGACGAATCTATATTCTACTCTGAAATAATAGAAAGACTTCCTGATTGGGGAATAGAAGAGCAATGTACTCATACTGGCAATGTTTATGCTAACCATATTACCATATTGAAAGAAGAGTTTTATAAAAGTAATGACTGGGGTAGTTGTTTAGAAGCTCTCGATGAATTTTACAAAAAATATGGTTGTGGTATATTTTCTAGATTCAGAGCTTTTACTTGGGACAAGGTAAAAGAACAAGGATATTTAAAGGGTGTGGAGACACCTGACCCAACAAAGCTATCAGACCTTATTGATTATGAATTTGAACGTTCAAAAATAATTGAGAATACACTACAGTTTGTAAATGGATTTCCGGCAAATAATATGCTTCTTTATGGTGATAGAGGCACAGGAAAATCATCTACAGTAAAAGCTGTTCTAAATGAGTATTATTTACAAGGCTTGCGTATGATTGAGGTGCCTAAAGCTCATCTTGTGGATTTTCCTGTAATCATAAATTCTTTAAAAAATAAGCCGCAGAAATTTATTATTTTTATTGATGACTTAGCTTTTGAAGATACCGGAGATAGTTATTCAGCCCTTAAAGCAGTGCTTGAAGGTGGTGTAGAAGGTAAGCCTTCTAATGTAATAATTTATGCTACATCAAATCGACGCCATTTAGTGAAAGAGAGTTTCTCTGACAGGTCAGGTCTTCAATATGGTAGTGCCAATGACGAATTACATGCAGCTGACAACATTCAGGAAAAACTTTCTCTGGCAGATAGATTTGGTATTACTGTGGTATTTACTTCTCCGAATAAAAATAAATATCTTGAGATTGTAGATGGTATTGCGGAAAAAAGAAAATTAAAAATTGATAAAGAAATATTACATGCAGAAGCTATTAAATGGGAGTTAAAATATAATGGAAGATCTCCAAGAACTGCACGTCAATTTATTGATTGGATAGAAGGAAAGGAAGAATTCCACAACTTATAAAATATAAGAATCTAAAAGGACTATATTAAAAATAATGTAGTCCTTTCTGTGTTTTTCCTGTAATTGTAATGTAGAAAAAATATTGACAATTCGTTGACAAATTTTATATAAAGATTTATATTAAAAATGTGCTGTTTTTATATACTTTAACTAAATTACCATAATCATTAAATTCTAGTGGGCATCATAAGCCCATAAATTTAAAGATAAAAGTATACTCAAAAGGTATAGTTTTCATGAAGATTTGTTATGCTATAGCATTGAAATTGTACAATTTGTAAATCTACAGACAAAATATTGATAATAGACAGTTAACTTTAAAGAAAAACATTTATGTTGATTAAGAATTTTCTAAAAAAAAATAATAATTAAAAAATAGACGAGTTTTCTTGTAAGGTATGGTAAAATAGATAATTGATTGAGTAATTTATGTTAAATGTGAATATTAAAACAAATCTAATTCAACAGAATCTAGTTCATGTAGTTATTGTGTAAATTTATATAGTTTAAATCTAAGGAGGTAGCAACAGTTGTTAAAAATTATGACAAAATATGATTTAAGCTAACAAATTGGCAAGAAGTTGTTAGACACATAGTATAGTTTAAAACAATGACTTTAATAATACTTTAAAAATTCCATAACACAAATATCTTATAGGATTTTATTTCTAAAAACATGCCATTGCTAAAAGAAGCTTAATGCCCATAGGCTTCAGAATAAGTATTGTACTAAAATGGATAAAATAGTAATTATATTAGCATTAATAAAGATGTAGAGAAAATAAATACTACATCAAAA
>NZ_JABAIW010000042.1:0-47351 GCF_014231265.1 Clostridium sp. DJ247
AACACGACGGTTAAGCTTCACCGTGCCGATGGTACTGCAGGGGAGGCCCTGTGGGAGAGTAGGTCGCTGCTAGGTAATAAGAAAAACGCTAAACATGATGTTTAGCGTTTTTTATTTTATATGGTGTAAGGAATATAAGGACCTATGTTGCATAATTATGTCATTGTGAGACTAAGCTTTAATTTATAAATATATATTCCATATTAAAAGGTACAGAATAAATCTGTACCTTTTTTCAGCATAAAACTAATTTTCTGTATTAGTTGAGATAAGCTAAGTAATTCTAATTCAGAAAAAGTGCTCCGTTAGAAAAGATAATGATGAATATAGCTTAGTAAGATATGCAAATACTAATTTCGAATAACTTAAGGAGGTGCTATAATGGCATTGTTATCCAGGCAGGTCAGCTGCACCAGCAAAACTATCTTTCACTGGTGGATTACCTAGCTCAGGTTAAGGATAGTCAGGGAGGTGTAAATCAGTAATGGATAATAATAGAAGATGCACTGGATATATTCAATAACTATAAGGTACAGCTTCCATAACCTCAAAACGAAGTAATGAAACATTAGCTTTAGAAAAAATTTGTCAATCTCATAGTTTGTTTCGGAAATTGAATAGTTTAAAATATCCTATTTTTACTAAAGTGAGAGGCTATTGTTTGTTCAATTTCCGCATACAAACTTTTTATTTAGGCTATATCTTAAAGAATAACTTGAAACAACTAAATTATCAGGGGCTATAATCACGTTTAGTGGTTGAGCAACAAGATTATTTTCCTTAAGTATAGTCCCGATCCTATATTTCTCTTTAAACTGGATTTCCAATTGTTTTGGAAGTTACCACTAACAAAAGTTCCTGTTGATAATATATTTATCGTCAACAGGAGTTTTTGCATTCTATTTCACAAATCATAAAATGGTAAGGCAATTGTTAATCTAGGAAACGGTATTGTAAATTATCCGATGTCTGTAGAACTTATTGGATCAAAAGTAGAAAATAAATCAAATTTTATGACTGTTGCGTGGATTAGTATGGTGAGTTATAATCTAGCTAAGAGTGCCATAACATTAGAAAATTACCATCTAAAAATAAGAGTATAAAAGAAAATGAATTAATATCGAAATACTCGAAAATAGTAGATAAGATTTCTGTTCAAGGGTCATAATTTACGAAACATCGAATCATCAGAATTGTGAATACAGCCATTAGATACATCTTTACCTATAGGGCTAGGATTGTTAGTTCCGTGAATACCTTAATCTCTGTTAGGTGCATTAAGTCCCATCCATCTTGCACCAAAAGGTCCTCCCGGATTTACAGCTTTATTTATTATTTTAAAGGTACCTTTTGGTGTAGGTGTAGAAGGTTTACCCACTGACATGGTACCCCGGTAAAATATAATAAATATTTTTAAAATCTTCCCTATACAAGTATCTTGTTATAAATGTGAAAATAAATTTTGAAAATTAAATTCAAGTAAAACGAAATTTTATTTCTTATAAAATAGTATTGACGAAAAAATAAACTTACTTTATTATGAAATTATGAAGTGTAAAAAGATTTGATGTTAGTGGCAAACCAACAATTAGAATGATTCAAGTGTCTTTTGGAAGTCTTAAAGAGTATGACGTTAACAATAGATTTTTCAGTCAAGAATTAGCTGGTGGTGAACTTCTTGATATTGGTACCTGTGCTTTATTATTTACTAGGTATTTTCTTTCTAGCCAACCAGAAGAAGTTCTAACAACAGTAAAGAAATTTGAAACTGGTGTAGATGAAGAATCAGGAATAATGGATGAAAATGTTATTAGGGAAGTATTATTAGTAATCATGAACAATCTATAGCAGACGACAAAGTTTAATTCAACAGAAATTTTTGACCATTGACGAGTATATATCTATTTTAGATACTTTAATCACTCATGAGATATGTAAAAAAGTTGTAGAGTTAACTGATAGAGTGTAATCTTTAATTTTGAAGATCATTTGAAATCTAATATATCAAGGGGGAAAGAATAATTAAAATGAGCAGAAAAATGATATTTTTTGATATTGACGGAACTATAATCACTGAACATACCCATATAATTCCAGAAGGAACTGTGAAAGCAATAAAGAAGGCTCGGGAAAATGGTCACTTAGCCTTTATCAATACTGGCAGAACCTTTTTTAATGTAACGGAAAATATTCGCAGCATTGGATTTGATGGATATGTTTGTGGCTGCGGAACTTATATTTATTATAATGGACAACCTCTTTTGGCAAAATCTATTCTTCATGAAACTTGTGTTGAAATTGTAAAAAAGCTTCGTGAATGCAAAATTGAAGGACTTTTCGAAGAGGTAAATAATGTTTTCTTTGATCAAACCAAACCTGCCACTGGTGAATTAGCTAAGGTAAAAGATCACTTTGGCATACAAGGGTTTGACGTTACGAAATCATGGGATGATCCAGACATTGTTTTTGATAAATTTGTTGTATGGATAAATGAGGATAGTGACTTTGAAACATTTTATTCGTATATTACAAAAGATTTTGACTATATTGATCGTGGTAATAATTTTGGAGAAGTAGTTCCTAAAGGATACTCAAAAGCAACTGGAATTAAGTTTCTTCAAGAATACTTCGATATTTCTTTAGAAGATTGTTATGCCATTGGCGATAGCTCAAATGACTTACCCATGCTTGAATATGTTCCTAATAGTATTGCTATGGGAAATAGTACTCCATTTTTATTTGATCTAGTATCATTTGTTACTAAAGATATAGAGGACGATGGAATTGAACATGCATTATCATACTATAAAATTATTTAATTAATAATTTAGAGAATAGAATGGGAGTCATGAAGCTGCTGAAATCTGAGTATGATAATGGATACTGTCATAGAAGAGTTTAAAACAGTTAGTTGCATTGGTGAAAAAACGCCCAATGGTTTTCACCAATGAACCCCATAAATACATAAAAACAAACCTGTCCACAAATACTTCATGAAACAGATTTGTTAAAGAATCTTTATAAATCTCAAGTGTTAACTCATATCTTTTATTGTTCTGTCAATATTATTAATAACTTCAATTTCTGTTTTAATTATTTCGGATGTTTTCTGTATCTTAGCTACTCCACCATCTTGAACCTTTCTCGTGAACTCTATTAGCTTAATAATTTCTCCAGTTGAAGAAGATACTTGTTCAGCATTACAAGCTAATTCTTGAATTCTACCATCAACATTATAAATTGATTCAGAAACTTTTCCAAAAGAATCTCCTGCTGAGTTAACTGAATTAATTCCTGTTTTTATGTCTTGAATACTTATATTCATTGAGTTAACAGCTTCTTTTGTTTTACTTTGAATGTTCTCAATTAGTATACTTATTTGTTGAGCAGATTGAGAGGATTGTTCTGCTAATTTTCGCACTTCTTCTGCCACAACAGAAAATCCACGACCAGTTTCTCCAGCTCTAGCAGCTTCAATGGCGGCGTTTAATGCTAATAAATTAGTTTGGCTGGAAATCCCTGTAATAATACCGACAATTGTATTAATTTCTGTGGAAAAGGTCTCTAATTCATGTATGGTTGTATAAAGTCCGCTAATTTTAATATCAATTGACTTCATTTGCTCCATGGCTTTATTTATTGCCTGCTGTCCTGCTGAGGCTGAAATAGAAGTTTCACTTACTAACTCTGAAGCATACTGAATATTTTGTGCAGTTTCTTTAACGCCAAGTAATATATCATCCATTGCATTAGTACTCTTATTAACATTTTGAGATTGGAGTTGTGCTCCCTTCATTGTATCTTCCATTAAAGTATTTAGTTCATTAATTAATTCTGCAGCTTTCGTTGATTGGACTGATAAGTCATTAAATTTATTGTATATCTTGGGTGATTCTACTGTGCTTGATATAAGACTTTTGTTATAGAGTATAATAATTGCCGAAACAAGTCTTCCTATTAACCCTTTTTGTCTTATATTTAAAGAATCTATATTAAAATTATTAAGTCCTGACTCCAGTTGCTTTATTATTTTTCGTAATGGACTAATAATTTTAATATAGGTTCCAATTACTAGAACTATTAGAATAATAATAGCAGCGATTAAAGTAAATTCTATCATTGAATCTATTCTCCTCTTAAACTATTTTCATGTTTAACCATGTAACTGAACTTGGCGTAAGCTGGTTTATTAATTAAACTCTCTTCAGCAATTAGTTCTGTATATTTAGCAACAACTGTAACTCCTAATTTACCTGACAGGTATTCACTAATGTCTTTTTCAGTAAAATTTAAGTCCGAAGATTTTTTGCTTAACTGATATTCGAATAACAAACAATCTTCATAAACATTTATTCTCCATAAAAAAGGAACTGTAGGCATAGAATAAATTGAAGTTTGTACATCTTCAAAAGTAAACTGCTTGTCTTTAATGCGAATTAAATCATCCTCTCTACCGTAGTGAATAAGAATCGGTGAGTTATCACCACAATCGCAATTAAAGTTATCTCTAATTTCAATTATGTCATGATTAAAATATTTTAATAGAGGCATTCCCTCTCTTGCAGAAGAAAGTACACAATAACCCTTTTGGTTAGCACCTAATGGCCTGTAATAACTATCCACTGTTTCTATTTTAACCTTGGGATGATTAATGTGATAATGTCCATTTTTACAGGTCATAAATAAACCGCCTGTTTCCGTAGAACCAAATAAGCAAAACACTGGAACTCCCCAAAGCTTCTCTAAATATTTTTTTCTAGCATCACTAATCAATTCTCCGGCTAAAAGTAAAGCTCTTAGATTAGGAGTTGGTAAATTGATTCCTTTTCGATAAGCAGCTTCTGCAATAATTTCAGCTTCCGAAGGGAGCATTGCAATTATTGTAGGATGCGCTCTTGTTATAATCTCAACTACTCTAGCGTGAGGAACGATGGAAGTTGCTTTGCTTACAGCAATGTGTCCAGCTTTAACCTTTTGGCAAGCCCAAAATAAAATAAATGATGGAACAGCTAAAGCGAATGGAAACCTATTTAATAATAAATCTTGAGAACAAAGTTTCAAATCAGAATTGATAACAACTTCTGCCTCTTGGTCAGAATCTTTAAAGCTATACCAGCTTGGTGTAGGCGTTCCTGTTGTTCCGCTTGTTTCATGGTATGTGGCTATTTCATTAAAATCAATTCCCATTAAATCGTAAGCATTACATTCTCTAAGCTCTTGCTTACTAGTAATGGGGATATCATCCCACATTTCTAAATTTAATCCTCGAAGTTTGTTTTGGTAAAATTTTGACTTTAACGCTGATTTTATTAACTCTTCGTCTTTCATCTGACAAATCCCCCCTCTAATGTAAAATATAATATTTAATTAAATTATACTTCAGATAAAATATTATAGTCAATAGTTTTCCTAATCTACTATTGTAAGTTAGTTTTGGAAATGTGTGTTATAACATTTTACACTTATTTGATTTAGTTCGATATTAAAAGGTGATATTAAGAAAGAAAATTTGTGATTTTAAATATAATATTACTTTCGACAGAAGCATAAATTTGAGAAGAGATTATTTATTATATTGAAAACAAGGTCAAATATGTAGGTGGAGGGGCTGACTTTTATGATTTAGAACATAGACCTTGTATTTTTGATAATAAAGGATTATTCAAAGATGTATTATATGTATGTATAGTAAAGTTTGATTGTAAAATAGCTGTGAAACATGGATGGAATAAGCTTGAAGGTCTTTTTACTGTTGAAGAATCGAGAGATAACATTTAAGCAAGATTAGATTCTCGTAGTGCTTTTGATATAAATCAAGGATAAGCTCATGTTACTTAAGTCAGGTGTTAAAATGATTCTTTAATTAAATCTTAAAAACTACTAAAGTATTCCACCGCAGGGGCGCACCTGCTTTCAACCATCATCACTCGTAGCACAGGAAAAAGTGCCCGTGAGTTTGCCAATGAACGCTTATTTAAACCCATCGGCATGAAAGAAATACCGGATTATGAAATGAAATCATTTGGGTTTGAGGATTTATTCGGGAAAAATGTGAAAGGATGGGTTAAAGACCCAAACAGTAACTCTACAGGAGGATGGGGACTTACGCTAACTCCCCGTGATATGGCACGTTTTGGTTTTCTATATCTGAACCGCGGCATTTGGGACAATAATCAGATTATTTCCAAGACATGGATTGACGAATCAACAGCTATAAACTCCAATAAATACGGTTATCTATGGTGGTTACACGAAGAGGAGGTCGTTTTTGCATACTTAGCACTAGGCGATGGCGGTAATGTCATTTGTTGCATTCCAGAAAAAGACCTAGTCGTAGCAATTGCATCAGAATTCATCATTAATCCTCGTGATAGGTGGACACTGATTAAGGAACGTATTATCCCGGCTGTAATAGACTAAACTTATTACCGCCAAGTCTGGCAAAGATGAGAGTAGAAAAATTCGAATTGTTAGAAACCTTAGCTTATGGGCGATGGGAAATAGATTGGAACAATACAATTTTTCCGAAATAATTAATGCGTCTTTTTTCGAGCACGGCGGCATAGGGAGGTTGCTACCGTGCTTTATTTTAATATTGTTTTAACAGTTTTCTATTTATTAGAAGATGTTTTAACTAAAAATAATTAATCTTCTCAGATGCTGCTAAGCAAGCTATTTCGTAATAAGTATAACCATACCATTGCTTATGAATCCTTATATTCTTTTCCAATGTTCCAGCATTTTGCAACTACATCACCTGTTCTTAAATATGTTTTTGTTGGCATTTCAAATAATAACGGTCTTACCTTTTCATAATTTATGTTTCCATTTTCATCTAACTTATCTTCTTCCACATGAGTATGAATAACTTTTAAGATAAAATTATCGTAATCTTTAGTATCATAAATATCTACTACCTCACACTCCATTGAAAGTGGTGAGTTATCGATTATTGGAACATTTTTCAGTTCTCCCATATGGTATTTAAACACTTGCGATTTATCAACTGATTTACCTGATACAATTCCTACATAATCTGCTTCTACCAGCATATCTTCACTTACTAAATTAACAGATATTGTTTTATTCTCTTTAATACCTTGATTCGTATAATGTGATTTTCTTGAGCTAATCATAATAGAATCTAGTCCTATGATTCCTATATGCGCGATATTAATCCAATTTACTTTATCTCCAATCACCGTTCCTACAATCGTTGAAGGGGTTGGGTAAAGGGCTACTACTGACCCAATATTTTTTTTCATTGTTTTATTCCTCCTAGTGTAATCATTATTACTCTTACTTATTAAATTAATTCATGTTATTATTCTAACAGTAATTTTTATTTGATCAAGAATGCACTTTTTTGTAATATACTACCCAAAAAGAAAGTAAGTGTAAGTACTGTAGGCTTAGATGAATTTAAAAATGAAATGAAAGCTATTGCCAGGTTTGCTGATTACAGCAAGAGAATAAAAAAGGAGTTCAATACAAAAGTTATGTTTCCTTATCATTATGTTTTTACTATTGATCCAGGAATGGGCATAACCTCTATATTAAAGCTTATGGCAGAATATCTTAATAAACTAGATATTATAAATTCCTCTAGTGTTATAGAATACAAGAGAACTATAACTTCCGAAGCAAATGAAGAAATTAAAAATGGACATTTTAAAGCAGTTAAAGACTATGGAATAGTAGCAATTGATATAAGGTCACATCTTGATGATACAGAATCTTATTTCAATAAACTTATGGATATATTATGGGAGTTTAGAGGGAAAGTAGTATTTGTATTTATAAATAGCTGCAGAGACGAATTAAAGTTAAAGAGTCTTTTAGAAAAAATAAAAAGCAAAGTAAACTGTCATCATATTGATTTTAAGCCTTATACAAATGAAGAATTGTTTGAAATTACAGACAGGCTTCTAGATAAACAGGGTTTTCGGCTAGATGTACAGGCAAAGGAGTATTTTCAAAGAAGAATAGATATTGAAAAGGAAAGAGGAAGTTTTGCAAATATAAGGACTATCCACAAGATAATTGATGAGGTTTGGGTGGAGAAACTATTCAGGCTGGATGAGATGAATATGAATGAGACTTATGATATTTTGACTGCAGAAGATTTTAGGGCAGTGGAAGATGATACTGATGTAATAAAAAAGGATATATGGGACGAGTTAAATGAAATTGTAGGGCTTGATGAGGTAAAGAAAAGAATAAAAGAAATAGTAGCAAGTACACGGGTAAAAAAGAAATTAAGAGAAATAGGAATAGTAGAGGAAAATAGCTGCTATCATATGTTCTTTTTAGGAAATCCAGGTACAGGAAAGACAACTGTAGCAAGAATACTTGGGAGAATATTTAAAGAAATAGGTATACTTGACAAGGGGGAAGTGCATGAGGTAAGCCGTGAAGGTCTCGTAGGAAAGTTTGTAGGACAGACTGCACCTAAAGTGAGAGAAAAGGTAAAAGAGGCTTTAGGATCCATTCTTTTTATAGACGAAGCCTATAGCATTTTCGGTGGAGAGGATAATGATAGAGTAGTTTCGTGCTTTTAAACTTAGTTTACTAAAAGTAATTTAGTATTTAAATGTACTGCTTATTCCTAAATTACTTATTACGAACCTTGAGGTGAGGGGTATTACATTGGTGAAGTAGTTATTGAAGATGAATTAACCGGCTATAAATTAATTCGTTAACGTAATTTTATACGTCAAATAAAAGCTATAAAGATAACTTTTATTTTAGGAGGACTAATCATGGATACAATAAAAGTAATAGAAGAACGGAGAAGTATAAGAAAGTTTCAAAATAAAATAGTACCAAAAGAAACAATAGAAAGATTATTAGAATTAGCAACTAAAGCACCTTCAGGTAAAAATCGTCAACCATGGAGATTTGTTCTTGGCTAAACCGCAAAGATGAACTTGTGGCAGCAGTGGCTATAGGTTATCCAAACCAATCTCCATATCCACGTCCATGAAAGTTACTGCAAGAAGTTACAGAATGGATATATTAGGATAGATATAATGCATATATAGCACGCAGTATTCTTATATTGTAAAGCTGGAAATTAGAAATTGTAGCATATATTGGTTTATAGTAGAGCTACAGTCTGTCCTATGGATATAGGTATAGTTCTGATAACAAACTTTTATGAATAATAGTTAAAGTTTGTGTTTATAATAATTTAGAGTTTAAATATATTTATAGGGATGATAATTATGGACGCTTTAGAAAAATCTTATTCATATGTATTTAAAAATATATTAAAAGCTGTAAATCCTGTAAAGAAGAGAATAATGAAAGCTGAGTGTATGGTTCATAAATTTATAAATAGTCAGTCTTTAATAGTATTAAAAAATGATGGACATATGGAAGCGTATAAACTTATGAAATCATATATAAGTGATATTAATGCAGGAGTAGTTTGGGCTGATCAGGATTTAAAAAGTAGTAATCATTTTTATAACCCATATAAGAACAAGGGATTATACGGTAATAGTGATGCAAAAAAAGAATGCATATCTTACTATACTAGAGCATTAAATGAATATTTCCATGGTGACATTAAAAATTCAATGTTCTATTTAGGTGCTGCTTGTCATTTAATTCAAGACTTAACAGTTCCTCAGCATGCTAATGTTCACTTATTAAATAATCATAGAAGCTATGAAAAATGGGTAATTAGAACTCATATACTTCATGATGAGTTTAAAATCGAAGAAGGGGGAATATATTTTAATTCTTTAAAACAGTATATTGATTTTAATAGCAAAGAAGCGATAAATATATACAGAAAGCATTCGCATGTGAAAAATAGACATATTAGGTTTCAGATAATTACTTCAATGGTTTTAACAATGGCTCAAGCTACTACCGCAGGTTTGATGTTTAAGTTCTATAAAGATATACAAGAAATCAAGCCTATTATAATTACAGAGCATAAAAAGCAGTTTGAAAGTATAGTAAGCAAGTTATTATAGGAAATATAGTGACTTTTTTAACTTAAACATTGGGTATTAATAAAAATTATTTACACAATCTTACTTTATGGATAATTAGAAGGAATGACTTTCATTGATTTAAGTTCATTCCTTCTAATTAGAATTTAGTCATCAAGGCAAGCAGAAATCATAATCTTAACCTCACCCTGCTGGAGCAAGAGAGTCAAGAGAAGAAGGTTGGCGTAGAGTAGTATTTGTAGGTCCCGATGGAGAACTGATAGAATTTAGAGGATAACTATGTCACATTGTTTTTAAATTGTAGTATATACTGTAGTTGAAAACTCTTACTTTAATAATATAGGTAAGAGTTTTCATTTCACTAATAGTCTCTCCAAAAATCATCAGTGTTTAAAAATAGAAAAACCATACTGCCCGCCTGGTAACCTATAAATAGTTCTTGTTCGGGTTTAGATGACCTAGTAAGATATTGAGAAACCTTTTATTGTGATATATGAAGTATATCATAAATTACACCTTTTTCTGCTTTTACTTTGTTTGAATCATCTATAAAATAAAACACAGTATATTTCCATTTATCTGGACTATAAATAACTATATATTCTGTATTATCAATCTTAGGAATATCTTTTTCTATTTTATCTTTAAAGTTATTTAAACTCTCTTGTGGTTCAATATCTCTTGTGATTTCAAATAGATATTTGGTATCTTTAATTTTACATGTTGTTATATCAATTAAAGGTATTCCTATATTTATTTGTTGCCATCCAAAAGAATTTATTATATTGTCATAGAATCCATTAAATAAGAATTTGTTTAGTCCGTTACTATCCTTCCAAAGATACAAAGGAGCATAACTATTCTGCAGATTATTATTTTCGCCTTTTTTTGTTATTAGATATAGTTTAAACTTTAAATCATAAAATCCATCTGTTTTATGACCATTATTTTTAACTCTGTTTCTGATTATATTCATATCATAGTCACTTGGTAATATAATCTTATATTGTGTCGCTATCATTTGATAACCACTCCTTTTTTATATTCTTAAAGTTATCTTTAGATTTATTATATATTAGCTTAAAGAATGTGAATAATAGTTATAAATCATAGCAAATATTAATTAAAGTAATACCAAGATGAGTAAATAGTAATAGTGAAAATATGTTAAAATTATAATTACTACAAAGTAAAGAAGGTAATAAAACTATGGAAAGTAATGATTTGAGAATATTTCAAATGGTAGCATATGAAAATTCTATTTCTAAAGCGGCTTTAAAAATGGGATATGTTCAATCAAACGTAATGATTCAAATTTAAATGATTTAGTTAATAATTTCATTAATATCCTTTCAGAAGTATAAAATTTGAATTTTATTTTACATTAATAATACTTTATCATTGAATTATGAAAAAATTACCCATATAATTAATATATCAAAACTTAGCTTATATAAAGGGGGATACATATGAGACTTATTACTCGTTCTGATTTTGATGGATTAGCTTGTGCTGTTATATTAAAAAAACTTGGGATTATAGATAGTTACAAATTTGCTCACCCAAAAGACTTACAAGATGGATTAGTTGAAGTAAATAGTAATGATGTTTTAGCTAACGTTCCATATGTTAAAGGTTGTGGATTATGGTTTGACCATCACTCTAGTGAACATGAACGTTTATCATCAGATTTAGTATTTGAAGGTGAAAGCCGCCTTGCACCAAGTGCTGCAAGAGTTGTTTATGAATACTATGGTGGTAAGGAAAAAATGCCTTTCTTTGAAGAAATGGTAACTCAAGTTGACAAAGTTGATTCTGGTCAATTAAGTATAGATGAAATTCAAAATTCAAAAGGTTGGATTTTACTTGGTTTTGTAATGGATCCAAGAACTGGTCTTGGAAGATTTAGAGACTTTAGAATTAGTAATTATCAACTTATGGAAGAATTAATTGATTACTGTAGCTCATTGACAATTGATGAAATTCTTCAATTAGAGGATGTTGTGGAAAGAGTAAATTTATATTTTGAACAAAATGAATTGTTTAAAAATATGATTAAAAATCATACTAAAGTAGATGGAAATGTTATAATAACTGATTTAAGAAGTGTTGAAACTATATATACTGGTAATAGATTCTTAATTTATAGCTTATATCCTGAACAAAATGTATCAATATGGCTAGTTGATGGAAGAAATAAACAAAACTGTTCCTTTGCCGTTGGATACAGCATTATAAATAAGACATGTAAATCTAATATTGGCTCTTTAATGCTTAAATATAATGGTGGTGGTCACCCAAAGGTAGGCACATGCCAAGTTGATTACGATTCTGCTGATAAAGTTTTAAGTGAATTAGTATCAGAGTTAAAAAACAATAGATAAATATATATTATTTAAAATAAAAAAATTGAGAAAAAATCTCAATTTTTTTACTCTATAGGAATTTATAAAAAATTTAAATCTGTGTATAACTTGTGGTAATATTAATATATGAATACGGAAAAGATAACTATTAAAGAGATATTAATTAAAAAATAGAATAGTAAAAGAAAGGATATGCCTGTTATGGTATGTCCTAATTGTAATGCAGGTTTTTATTATGTTGGAAATGTTGAAAATGTTATATAGAATAAATACAAAGGAGGTATAGAGACAGTTTTTATAAAGGAATGCCTCTATACGTCTTTTTCCTATATGACAAAGCATAAGACTATCTTATATAATAGTAATGTACTAAAAATTTTTGAGAGAAGGTTAAAGAACAAGATGAAAAGAATAAATGAAATTTTTAGTGATTATGAAGCAGGGGGTAACATAAATACTGCCATCGTAGAAGAGGTAGTCTTAAGTAAAAAAACTAAAACCCTGGAAATGAAAATCAGCTCAGATAAATATATTGAAATAAGAGAATTTGAAGGACTTAATAAGTTTATAAGAGAAAGATTTGCCTTACAAGATTCTATAGTCACTGTAAAGTATGCTGATGGAACGAATAAAAAGCCCATAGAAAAGGAACTCAAAAATATTCTATTTTCGGTGGCGGATAAATATCCTGCCTTAAAAGCAGTGATGAGTAATAGTGAGTACGAAGTGGATAAAAGTACCATAAATTTTAATTTTAAAGTTGCGGTATCAAGCTTTTTAAAATCCATGGATTATGATAAAAAAATCCATAAGGCTATAAAAGACCTGTACGGCACAGCATATAAAGTAAATTTTGTTGATAAGCTAAGCGGTGAAGAATTATTAAGGATGGCAGAGGGTACACGTGCAAATGAAATGCTGTTTATTCAAAAGGAAGTTAAAGCCGCACCAAGCAATAATACCCCTAAATTGCCTAAGGAAGCTGCAGAAAAAAAACAGGAAATAAAAGCAGAAACCGATGGGAAAAAAGTTGATCCATTCTTGATATTAGGAAGAAGCACTAAAATTAAGGAACCAGTAATAAAAATTACTGATATTACACCAGATGAGGGAAGGATAGCTTTAGCGGGGGAAATATCCAATATGGAAGCAAAGGAATTAAAAAGCGGAAAAACATTAGTTTCCTTTGATTTATATGACGGCTCAAGCTCCATGACCTGTAAGGCCTTCTTGAAGCCCGGTGAAGATGGTGAGGTATTATCCAAACTTAAAAAGGCTAAGGGTGTTAGGCTTGTGGGAAATGCAGGCTATAGCCAGTTTTCCGGGGAAGTTGAGATGATTGCCAATACTATAATAGAAACAGAAGGCATGAAGAAGGCTAAGAGGCAGGATAATGCTGAGGTTAAGAGGGTAGAGCTGCACATGCATACACAAATGAGTCAGATGGATGCTATGACCAGTGCCTCTGATTTAATTAAAAGAGCCATGAGCTGGGGCATGAAATCCATCGCCATAACTGACCATGGAGTGGTGCAGGCTTTTCCTGAGGCACATAAGCTCTTGGGAAGAGATAATCCCGATATGAAGGTTATATATGGAGTGGAGGCCTATTTGGCACCGGATAAAAAGCCTTCTGTAACAAATCCTAAGGGGCAAAGTATTGATACCACTTACTGTGTACTAGATTTAGAAACCACAGGTTTTTCACCAGTAACAGAAAAAATTACTGAAATAGGAATCATGAAATTTAAAGATGGAAAGGTAATAGATCGATTCAGCTGCTTTGTAAATCCTGAAAAGCCTATTCCAGCAAAGGTTATAGAAGTTACCAATATAACTGATGATATGGTAAGGGATGCAGAAACTATTGATAAGGTATTTCCTAAAATGCTAGATTTTATTGAGGGAAGTGTCTTGGTTGCCCATAATGCTGGATTTGATATAAACTTCTTAAAGCATAATGCTAGAGTCTTAGGCTATGACTTTGATTTTACATATGTGGATACCTTGTCCTTAGCACAAGAGATCTTCCCAGATTTTAAAACCTATAAATTAGGAAGAATTGCTAAAAACCTTGGCATAAAGGTGGAAGTTGCCCACAGAGCCTTAGATGACGTGGATACCACCGTTAAGGTGTTTAAGATAATGCTTGAAAAGCTAAAGGAAAGAGGCGCAGAAACCCTTGAAGATATAGATATATACGGTTCTGACGAGGTGGCCAAGAAGGAAGAGTATAAAAAGCTTAAAACCTACCATGCAATAATATTGGCAAAGGATTATGTAGGATTAAAGAATTTATATAGGTTGGTATCTTACTCAAGTTTAGATTACTTTTATAAAAAGCCCCGTATATTAAAGAGCATGTTTAAAAAATATTCTGAGGGCTTAATTCTTGGAAGTGCCTGCAGTGAAGGGGAGTTGTATCAAGCAATACTCCTTGGAAAATCCGATGAGGAAATTGAAGCCATTGCAGAGGAATATGATTATTTGGAAATCCAGCCTCTAGGGAATAATGAATATTTAGTAAGGCAAGAGAAGGTACCAAATAGAGAGTATCTAAAAGAAATCAATAGAAAAATTGTAGCCTTAGGTGAAAAACTAAATAAGCCAGTAGTGGCCGCGGGAGATGTTCATTTTATGGATCCAGAGGATGAGATATACAGGCGTATACTAGAGGCAGGACAGGGATTTAAGGATGCAGATGATCAGGCTCCCTTATATTTAAGAACCACCGAGGAGATGTTTAAGGAATTTTCATATTTGGGAGAGGAAAAGGCTTATGAGGTGGTGGTAACAAACACAAATATGATATCAGATATGTGTGAGCAGATCAGTCCTATTTCACCGGAAAAAGCCACACCACACATAGATGGCTGTGAGCAGACCATTAAGGATATTACCTATGGGAAGGCCCACGAGCTATATGGGGACCCGCTTCCTGAAATTATTCAGTCTAGACTGGATAGGGAGCTGGATTCCATTATAAAAAATGGTTTCTCCGTAATGTATATTATAGCTCAAAAGCTGGTTTGGAAATCAAATGAGGATGGCTATCTGGTAGGTTCCAGAGGTTCTGTTGGTTCCTCTGTTGTTGCATACATGACCGGTATAACGGAGGTAAATGCTTTGCCGCCTCATTACAGGTGTCCCGGCTGCAAGTATTCAGACTTTACGGATTATGGCATTAAAAACGGCTTTGACTTGCCGGATAAGCTTTGTCCTGTTTGTGGAGAAAAGCTGGCTAAGGATGGAATAGATATTCCCTTCGAAACTTTCTTGGGCTTCAATGGAGATAAGGAGCCGGATATAGACTTAAACTTCTCGGGGGAATATCAGGCAAAGGCCCATAAATATACAGAGGTTATCTTTGGAAAGGGCACAACCTTTAAGGCTGGAACCATAGGTACCATAGCTGAAAAAACAGCCTTCGGATACGTGAAAAAGTATTTTGAGGAGAAAAACCTTACAGTAAACAAGGCGGAAATCCTTAGAATTTCAAAAGGCTGTACAGGTATAAAAAGAACCTCAGGACAGCACCCTGGTGGAATCATAGTAGTACCTAAGGGAAGAGAAATTTTTGAATTCTGCCCCGTGCAGCATCCTGCTGATGATCCAACTTCAGATATTATAACAACACATTTTGACTATCACTCCATTGACCAGAATCTATTGAAGCTAGACATACTGGGTCATGACGATCCGACAGTTATAAGGATGCTGCAGGATTTAACGGAAGTGGATCCTAAAACCATACCTATGGATGATAAGGACACCATGTCTATATTTTCATCCACGGAAGCTCTGGGAGTAACGCCGCAGCAGATAAATTCCAAGGTAGGAACCTTTGGTATTCCTGAATTTGGTACTAAGTTCGTAAGAGGAATGCTTTTAGATACAATGCCAAAAGCCTTTTTTGATTTAATATGTATATCAGGACTTTCCCACGGTACTGACGTATGGCTGGGAAATGCTAAGGACTTAATTGATGAAGGAACAGTAACCTTAAATGAGGCAGTGTGTACCAGAGATGATATCATGGTTTATCTTATTAAAAAAGGTCTGCCGCCAAATACAGCCTTTAAGATAATGGAGACGGTGCGTAAGGGAAAGGCACTAAAGGATGCTAAATTTCCAGAGTATGAGGCTTTAATGAGGGAGTGCGGGGTACCGGAATGGTACATAGGTTCATGTAAAAAGATTAAATACATGTTCCCTAAGGCCCATGCGGCTGCTTACGTAATGATGGCCTTCAGAATAGCCTGGTTTAAGGTCCACATACCTAAGGCATATTACGCAGCATACTTCACTATTAGAGCAAAGGCCTTTGACGCAGAATTTATGATATTTGGAAAAGAAAAGGTTAAAGAAAAAATGAAGGAAATTGAAATGATGGGGAATCAAGCCGCTCCTAAGGATAAGGATATGTACGATGACTTGGAATTGGTCTTGGAAATGTACGAGAGAGGCCTTAAATTCCTTCCCATTGATTTATATAAATCCCATGCAACTAAATTCCAGATAGAGGAAGATGGCTTAAGGCCACCTATAAACAGTATATCTGGCATGGGTAACGTAGCAGCAGAAGGTATATACAACGCAGCACAAGAAAAACCTTTTGGCTCCATAGAGGATGTAAGGAAACGTGCTAAGATTGGAAACGCTGCTATAGATTTACTTAAGAAATTTGGCTGCTTAAAAGGTCTTCCGGAAAGTGATCAAGTGTGCTTTTTTGATGTAATCTTAGGATAGATATCTATATTAGCTTATGAAGTACCATATTATTTCAGAGATAAGAGAAAAAATAATTTATTGAAAGATTCAAATTAAACTGATAAGGTAAGCTGAAAATTTTCACATCACATTTAAGTGCCAAATCTAAATTAAAAGAATAATATCTATGCATAGGTATAATGTACGAGGTATTATTAAAAGTGAAAGTTATCATAGAAACATTTTTCTATGGTAACTTTCTTAATTTTTTGATGCGGGTATGAGATCAGTTGGTTTACCGACTAACGTGATACCCACATCAAATATATTAGGCAAATATTATAATTATGTAAATTCATTGGATACATTACATGGCATTGGTGGCAAAATAGAAACTACAACCACGTCAAACCATTGAAAGCACTAGCTTTAAGTGATTGTTGTTCATTAATAAAATAAAAAATGTCCAAGCTAATATAAAAGAATTATATTAGTTAAAGCAGTATAAATGCTCTTTATATTATTTAACTTTTATACAAAAACTAATGTAAATTGATACAGACTAAAATCATAGGAATAGCTTTCTGCAGAGGTTTATCGGTAAATGGGTATAAATTTGATATGGATAAAATATAAGCGGTTACTAACTAATCACATTGAAAGTTGTTAAACGATTATTTTCAAGTGAAGTGCATTGTTAATTCGGTGTAAATTATCTTAGGTAGTTACAAAATATTACAGATTTTTCAAAAAAACTACAGTAATATGGATTTGCATATTTAATTATGTATTGTGGTGGTCTGGTTAGCAGGTTTGATACAAAGCATATTTAACATCAAATTGTAGTGAAGCTTCTAAATAAAATTTAAAGCCTACTGATAACGGATTTATCACGTACTAATTCATGTAAAATCTAGATATAAAGAAGAAAGGGAGGCGGTATATATTTAAATTAAAATTTAGTTACAAGTAGAAAGGTAGGGAGGTATTTAGTCTTGCAAAAAAAACGAATAAAGAGTATTTCAGTATCTATTTTGATAATCACAGCTTTTACGCTCTTCTCACAGCCCCTTCGAGTATTTAGCATCAATAATGAAGTTCCTCAGCAAGCAAATAAAAACATAAACGCAGTTTTAGATAAGTCAGACAAGAAGGAAAATGTAGAAATAAAGCAAGAAGAAAAGCTAGAGGCAGAACAAAAAGAAGAGGCAGAGGTGAAGGAAGCGGAAAAGACAGACGGAGAAGTTAAACTTAAGGAAAAGGATAAAGCTAACGGTAAAAAAAGTGAGGCTGAATTAGAAGCTTTAAATCCGATAAGACAGTACAAGACAAATCGATTTATTGTGAAATACAAAAACGAAACAGATAACGAAAGGTTAGTCAATGGGATAAAGGACAAGGTTAAAGTTAAAGCTGCTAGGAAAATAAAGAATAAAAGGTTAAATGTAATAGTAACTAATGACAAAATGGCTCCAGCAGATTTTATAGAACAGGTTAAGCAGAATAAGCTGGATGATGACATTGAATATATTCAACCAGATTATCAAGTACAGTTATCCTCCAATGATGCCTATTTTAACAAACAGTGGGCTATGGGTAAAGAAGATTTAAACAATACCACTGTCAATAGTGCAAACACAGATCAGTCAATAATAGAAAATATAACTACAAATGCATCAGTATCAGGAGATACAACTACAGGAGCATCAATTTCTGAATTTAGTGCTAATGTAGCTTCGGCATGGAAAAGTTCACAAGGTGATGGCGTTATAGTGGCTGTTCTTGATACAGGAATTGACATTACCCATGAAGATTTAGCAGAAAACATATGGACAAATGAAAAAGAAATAGCAGGAAACAATGTTGATGATGATGGCAATGGAATCATTGACGATATACACGGGTGGAATTTTTATGATAACAACAATATAGTTCATGATCCAAGCTTAGCTTATGACGAGGGACATGGAACCCATGTAGCTGGCATAATAGGTGCTGCAATAAATAACAATAAAGGAATTGCTGGAGTTGCACCTAAAGTTAAAATTATGCCTTTAAAGGTATTCAGTAATGGACAGGCATATACCAGTGAAATTATAGACGCAATTGATTATGCTACAAAAATGGGAGCTAAAATTGCAAATTGTAGTTGGGGAAGTACTAGTAATAACTTAGCTTTAAATGAGGCCATAGATAACTCAGGAATGCTTTTTGTTACAGCTAGCGGAAATGATGCAATGAATATTGATACAAATCCTATTTATCCTGCTTCTTTTGAAAATGGAAATATTATCAGTGTAGCTTCAATTAAAGAAAGTGGTGCATTATCCTCCTTTTCAAACTATGGAACTACTTCTGTTGATGTTGCTGCACCTGGCGAAAATATTTTGAGTACTTTACCTAATAACAGTTATGGTGAAAGTAGTGGTACATCAATGTCAGCGGCTTTTGTATCAGGAGAAGCTGCTCTTATACTTAGCAAATATGGAAATATGACAGCTAGTGAACTGAAGAAAAAAATAATAGATTCATCAGATACCGTATCTTTACTACAAGATAAGATATACCAAGGCAATATAATAGACTGTGCTAATGCTGTGTTATATGATGATTTAACTAATAAAAAAATTATTACCCTGACAAAGGATCAGGTTTACTCACCTGTTCAGAATAGTAATGAAACTAAACAAGATTTTACTTTATTTTCTACCGGATTCTGGTCAGGTTTTGGATATATGCAAACTCCTAGATATACTTTTGGGTCTGCAGCAGTAAATGGAAAATTATATGCTATAGGTGGTAGAGATAGTTCTTTTTCGCTCTTAAACGATGTTGAAGTGTACGATCCAACATCAAATACATGGACAACAAAGGCAGCAATGCCAACACCAAGGGCGAAATTAGCAACTGCCGTAGTAAATGGGAAAGTATATGCTATAGGTGGCAACAATGACGCAACACAGTATCCCGATCCTATGTATGCTGAAGAATATATTTCTTCAGTACTAGATACTGTAGAAATATATGATCCAGTACTAAATACGTGGACAACGGGGGCACCATTGCCAATACCATGTTACTCAGCAGAGGCAGCAGTGGTGAATGGTAAGATATATGTTATTGGTGGATTAAATCGCCGCGGAGTTATGGGATTTTATATGGAATATGGTATAGAGGATAGTTTAAATACGGTACAAGTATATGATCCATCAACTAATACTTGGAGTATTAAGACAAGCATGCCTGCTGCAAGATATTCATTTGGTATAGGGGCAGTAAATGGAAAAATATATGCAATGGGCGGCTATCTATACTCAGAAGGTTATTATATGACAAATAGAATAGAACAATACGATATTGCAACAGATACATGGACTTCGGTTGGAAACATGCCAACGGCTGAAGCTGAATTTGGAACTACAGTAGTAAATAACAAAATATATACTGCTGGGGGGATTACTGGTAATGATAGTGTATTAAACACTGTGCAAGAATATGACCCTAGTACAGCCTCATGGGTATTTGATCAAAGTATGTCTACACCTAGAGAGCAGTTTGGTTTTGGTGCAATTGGTTCAAATTTATATAGCTTTGGAGGGTATTCAGGCACAAGTGTTGTAAACTCTCCAGAAAAGGCTCCAATCACACCGGCAAGTGATGATTATGGAAATGATTCTAGTTCTGCAGCATCAATGACTATAGGAAATCAAATACCAGCAGCGATTAATTACGCTGGAGATGTAGATTTTTTTAAATTTACACCAATCTTTAGCGGAACTTATATTATTGGAACTACTGGAACTACAGATACCTACGGTTATTTATATGACTCGAACCAAAATCAGCTAGCATATAATGATGATTCTAATGGAAGCTTAAATTTTAGTATAAGCTATAGCTTAATTGCCAATCAAACATATTACATTAAGGTGAGACATTGGAGTAGTAGCGGAACTGGATCTTATAGCCTTGCAGTAAAAGATAGCGTTGGTAATGATTTTAACTCTGCCACTGTAATACAGGCTGGGAGCAACATATCTGCAGCAATAGAGTATGCTGGAGATTTTGATTTCTTTAAATTTACTCCAACAGTAAGTGGAAGCTATACTATTTGTACTACTGGTACCACTGATACCTATGGATATCTATATGATGTTAATCAAAATCAACTAGCGTATAATGACGATTCAAATGGAACTACAAATTTTACTATAAGATATGCTTTAATAGCAAATCAAACATACTACATTAAAATTAGACATTATTACTCTTTTGGAACTGGAGCATATAGTTTCTCTATAAGCCAAGTGCAAAGCTCACAAACTTATACGATAACAACAAGCAAACAAAGCTTTAACTTATTGTTAACTGCATCAAGCGTTGATGACTTCAACAAACACTTGTTTACAGTTAATTTTAATCCTAGTGTAGTAGCTGTAGATGACTTATGTAGTATGACACCTACAAAGGATATTGCAACAGGTAATATTACAGGTACTAGTATTAACGTTGTTAAATATGATCCCGTTAATGGTATTATTCAATTTACTGTGAGTCAAAGCATAAATTCAGGAAAAATTTGGTCTGGTCCAGTAAATACAATACTTTTTAAAGCTTTAACTGGTGGTACATCTACTATAACTTACACAGTACAATAATAACAGTTAACGGAATGAGAATATTGAATAAAGTTGACTAAGTGGAAAGTTACTTGTTTTAGTTAGAGGTATTTAGAGTAAGTATAATATAAACAAAAAGGAGAATAGTATGAAGAAAATTAAGAGTTTTATTGCTATTTTCTTAACATTTTTATTACTATTTCAATGTATGAACTTTAGTGATATTTCAAACATAAATAGTAAAAATGTATATGCAGTTAGCAATGGAAAACTACAATCAAATAGTATCTTTATGGTAGAACCGTCATCAGACAATACAACTGTTACGAATTCTGAAAACATCGTAGCAAACCAGTCAAGCACTAACATTAATATTAGTAATAAAAACAATACTAGTTATAGTGATAGTAGTGATAACAGTGATAATAGAACTGATCGTTTTATCATTAAGTACAAAAATCAATCTGGCAGCAATAATTTAAATACAAAACTGAAAAAACAAATTAAAAAATCAAAAAAGTTAAATAGCCAACATTTCAATAATGGAATAGATTCTATTGTTTTCGACACTAAAATGACTACGGATGAATTGTTAGGGGAATTGAAAGATCAAGGGATTGACTCAACTATTGAGTATATTGAACCAGACAAAGAAGTAATATTAAATTCTAACGATTCATATTTTACCAATCAATGGGGATTACAAAATTCTTCAGTTACACAAGAGCCTACTTCTGCACAGAATGTAGGTACAGATGTGGTTTCAGCTTGGAGTGAATCTCAAGGGGAAGGTGCAGTTGTTGCAGTAATAGATACAGGAATTGATATAACACATGAAGATCTTAAAGAAAATATTTTCAGGAATTCTAGTGATACATCAGATAACAGCTTAATTGGCTACAATTTCATAGATAATAACGATATAGTACACAGTTCAGCGACTGCAGCTGATGAACAGCATGGTACACATATTGCAGGAATAATTGCAGCAGTGAAGGATAACAATGTAGGAATCTCAGGTGTAGCGCCAAAGTCTAAAATTATGCCTTTAAAAGCATTTAGTAATGGTGTATCAAATGTAAGTAGTATAATAGAAGCTATTGACTATGCTGAAAAGATGGGTGCAAAGATTGCCAATATTAGTTGGGTCAGTACTGGTGACAGTATTGCCTTGAGAGAGGCAATACAAAATTCTCCGATGTTATTTGTATGCGCCGCAGGTAATTATGGAATGAATAATGATACATCTCCTGAATATCCAGCATCCTATAATTTTAGTAATGTTATATCTGTTGCATCTATTGATAGAAACGGACAAATTTCCAGTTTTTCAAATTATGGAGCAAATTCTGTTTCAGTTGCAGCACCTGGACAAGACATCATAAGCACAATTCCGGGGAATGGATATATACAAAAAAGTGGTACTTCAATGGCTACTGCATTTGTAACAGGGGAAGCGGCTCTTATATTAAGTAAATATGGAAGCATGAGTGCATCACAAATTAAAGATAGGATAATGAGTTCTTCAGATCACTTGTTATCATTGACAGGTAAGGTTACCAATGGCAATAAGATTAACTGTGGGAGAGCACTGGGAATACAAACAAATGTTAGTGGAGATATTCCTATAAGTGTAAGTACCTCTTCAGCAATTTCAGTGCCACAGTCTAATACAAGTACTTCTTCTTCGATTTCAATAAATAATAACATTCCAACTGCACCAGGTAATTTAAATGTTACAACAAAAACTGCTATATCTGTCACTTTATCGTGGACAGCTTCAACTGGTAATATGCCAGTAGCTGGATATGAGATATATGATGAAGATAAGTTGGTTGGAACAACAACAGGAGGAGCAATTAATTTTACAGTAACCAATCTTAAGGAAAATACCATGCACAGTTTTACAGTAAAATCTAAAGATGCAGCAGGAAATGTATCAAAACCAAGCAATGTTGTTAAGATAACAACAGACAATGCCAATGCATTAATTTCGCCACAGTTGCAATCAACTGATCCATCAAATAGTTTACCAAGAAATATAACAGATTACTTTGGAAAGTCAGGTATTTATGCTCCCACGGGAAATTACTCGAGAACCTTTACTGATAGGAGTATTCCATCACCTGGATTTACCTTGAATATCAATAGAACATATAATTCTTTAGATAGTAATGTGGGTAATTTTGGTAAAGGGTGGTCGTCAATGCTTGAGGCTAAGCTAGGTTTTGCAGATCTAGTAGAGCAACCATTGAACAGAAGTTACTATAATCAATTAAATGTAAGATTACCTGATGGAAGCACTGAAAAATTTACTGTATCTCAAAGCACAACTGAAACTAGAAGTGTTTGGGAAGGAGGGGTGTTAAATACGTATACTTACACCATCCCTATATACTATGCCTCAGGATTCTCAAGAAGTAAAATTTATTTTCAAAACAATGGTAATTCATATATTCTAACCCAGAAAAATCATTACTCTTATGGTTTTGATTATTATGGTCATATGATATGGATGGAGGATAACAATGGTAATAGAGTAAATGTCAGTACAAATGCAGATGGTCAAGTTTATCGTGTAACAGATACTGCAAATAGAACTTTGACTTATAATTATAATTCTCAACATCGTGTTAGCTCTATAACTGATTCAGAAAATAGAACATTTACTTATTCATATGATTCCAATGGTAATCTGATTACAGTTACGGATCCTATGCAGCATACTATTACTTACAGCTATGATGATCATTATATGTTAAATGGAATAAAAGACAAAAATTTGAATCTTATAGAATCGATAACATATATCCACGACGGAGGTTCAAACAATAATAAAGTATTGCAAGAAACTGATGAATATGGAAATGTCCATAACTATACCTACGATATTTATAACAAAAAAACAACCATAATAGATAGTAATAGCAGAAAAACAGAGGAATATTATGACTCTAACTTTTTTATTATAAGTACAGTAGATGCAGAAGGGAAAACTGTCAATAAAACTTATAATTATAATGGTGAAGTAGTATCTGAAACGGACAGAAATGGAAATACAACTATATACACTAGAGATAACAATGGTAATATAATAGATACAAAGAATCCAGACGGAAGCCACAAGACAAAAACATATGATAGTAATAATAATATCATAAGTGAAGTGGATGAAAATGGGAACTATACTTTTTATAATTATGATGCAAGTAATAATCTTATAACGAAAGCTCAACCTATAAATGGAAAGGATCAATTTACAGGGAACTATGATACCACTAAGTTTGCTATAACAAATTATTCCTATTACTCAGGAAGTGATAGTGGTTGCAATGCAAAAGGCCTTCTAAAATCTGTATCAGTTATGGTATCGCCTACTGAGACTGATACCACAACTTATATTTATGATGTTTATGGTAACATTTCTACTATAACGGATCCTGAAGGGAAGATTACTACAAATACTTATAATAGCATAGGGTGGAAGTTAAATTCTAAATCTCCTAGAGGCTTTAATACAAGTTATACTTATGATAGTAATGGAAATGTAGAAAAACAGCAGTTAAATAACGGAGAAACTACAAGGGTTATTTATGATAATAATGGAAGAAAGGTAAAATCAGTTGCACCAAATCAGTATAGTTCATCATTGGATAACATACCACAACATTCTTATAGCGGAGATTGTGGGTATAGGTATACTTATTATTCAAGTGGAAAGATTCAAACAGTAACAGACCCAGAGAACAATATAACTAAATACACGTATGATATTTATGGTAACATGCTGACAGAAACAAAACCTAGTAAAGCAGTATATAAATATGAATATGATGTTATGAATAGACCTACAAAGTATTATGTTCAGGAAGATTCAAACTCACCATGGACACTATTAGAAGAGTACTCATACAAAATAGTTCAAGGGACGCCAGCACAGACTCAAAAAACTGTAACAAAACACTTAAATGATACTGAGACTGCGGTTACAGTTACAACTTATGATTATGCAGGAAGGGTAATAACTGTTAAAAACCCAGACAGTACTCAAAGCAGCAACGTTTATAATAGTAATGGTACAGTATCTTCAACTACTGATCCTAGAGGAAGTGTAACATATTATAGATATGATGGACTTAATAGACAAACTGAAAAATGGATGCCTATAGACGCTTCGCTTTATACCTATAGTATAAAAATATATAACAATGCTGGAAGAGTAGTAAGTGAAAAAACAGGCAAAGACAAAGTAGCACTTTGGAGTGTACCAGGTAACTTTGTAACCTTAAATTATTCTTATTATAAAAATGGGAAAATTAAATCTACGGTAGATGGAGAAGGAAGAAAAAAAGAATATAGCTATGATAATGATGGCAATATAGCAAGAGAAAATGATTATACAGACACCTCAAACTTTATTGCCACAGATTACACCTACAATCAACTGGGTAAACCACTTACAAAGAGCCTTCACGTAAGACAGGGAGATATAAGTGGAAATGACATTAGTAATACTTCAGATAAATTATTGACAACAACATACGTATATGATAGCAATGGAAACTTAAAAACAATGACTACACCTGATAATATAACTACAACTTACGCATATGATAAAGTGGATAGACAGACCAGTATAAGTATGCCAGGAACTGATGGGAATGGATATCCTGTTACTATAACAAAACTCACTGCTTACAATTGGGATGGAAATCCCTTAGTAATTAAAGATGCTAAGGGTAACACTACAACAAATACTTATAGTAACAGAGGACTGCTTATTAAAGTTACCGATGCTAACGGTGGAATCAGTAAATATGAGTATGATACTGCGGGGAGAAAAATACGGGAAGTATCACCTAAGAATTATATTGAAGGTTTATCCTTAAGTGCAATGAATCATACAGAATATACTTATGATTTAATGAACAGACTTAAAACAAAAATAGAGGTATGTGTTAACACATCTGGAGCAGTAACAAAAAGTATTGTAACAAAAGCTTTCCGGTATGATGCAAATGGAAACACGACAAAGGAACTAGACGCACTTGGATACGAAGCAGGTAATTCGTTAACTGTTGATGGAAACATAGCAAATGGTTATGGAATAATAACTAGCTACAATCTTCAAAATAAGGTATCAACAATTCTGGACGCAGAATCTAAAGCAAGAAATTTATCTTATACTACAAAATATGATTATGATGCTTTAGGAAGAAAGATAGCTGAAACTAATGCAAATGGAGTAATAACAAACTACTATTATGATGATGTAGGGAATATAAAAAGAGTAACGTTAAAAAAAGCATCAGGATCACCTGAAGTAACACAAAAGACTATGACATATAATTATCTTGGAAACCTGCTTACTTCAATAGATGGAAATAGTAATACTATTACCTATGAGTATAATGCACTTGGCAAAGTAAGAAAGGTAACATATCCTGGAGATAACTCAATACCATCAAATACCATAACTTATCAGTATGATGTTTACGGAAACCTGAAAAACAAAGCTGATACAGCTGGTACTGTAGATTATTACAATTATAATTCACAGAATAAGGAAATTTCACATGTACAATATCAAAATGGTAATATGTCCTCTACTGGCATTACGACTTCAACTAGTTATGATGTTAATGGGAACAAGGTCTTTGAAAGTTTATCAAGTGGAAATTTCATCGAAAAAACTAAAACTAGTACTTATGATTCGTTAAATAGGCTTAAGACAGAAACAGTTAGTGTAACTAATTCAAGTGGCATAAAGGTTAACCAAACAACTACTTATGACTATGATAAAAATGGTAATCTTATAACAACTACCGATTGGAGAGGAAATAAATATACAAATAAATATGACTCTTTAAATAGGCTGATTGAAAAAGATAACCCATATTGTGCCATAGAGAAGATAGAGTATAATGACAATGATGTTCAGGTGGCTTCCTATGATGCTCTAAATCGAAAGACAGTATTTCAGTATGATAAGAATAATAGACTTCTTTCAACAATAGACCCTGAGCAGCACATAACAAGTCAGACCTATGATAACGTGGGTAATATTTCAAGCAAGTTTGACGGAAAGAATACTATTAGTTACCAATATGATGAATTTAACAGATTAGTTCAGGTAAAAAACGCAAAAAACGAGATTACTGTATACACTTACGATTTAAATAACAATAAGCTTTCAGAGACTAATGGAAAAGGCAATACAACTAACTTTGAGTATAACTGTCAAAACAAGCTTATAAGAAAAATAGATCAGGGGGGAAGAACCGGAACTGCTGGAAGCTATACTTATAATCCAGCGAAAACAGAAAAGTATACGTATTATTGTAATGGAAATTTAAATACTAAAACCGATAGAAATGGTAATACAACCAAATATGTTTATGACTCTCATGGAAGATTGCTTTCAGAAACTGTTGGATCATCCGTAATATCATATACCTATGATGCTAGAGGAAACCAACTAACGGTGAATGATAGTACAGGAGTTACACAAAGAAGCTATGATGAATTAAGCAGAGTTACAAAGAAAATAGTACCTAATATTGGAGAGATAGATTTCCAGTATGATATAATTCCAAATAGACCAGAACTACAATATGGTGTAATTGCTGAGACAAGTATTGATCCAAAAGGAAACAAAACTACAAAAGTCTATGATGCAGCAGGTAGAATTAAATATGTACTTGACGGAGATATAAGTTCATCAAACATTACAACATATAGTTACTATGATAACGGAAGCGTTCAAAGTATAGTATATCCTAATGGAACTAGGGAGGAGTATACTTATTATAACGATAACTTACTTAAAACGTTAATAAACAAAAAAGCTGATGGCACTATAATAGAAAGCTACAGCTACGAATATGATGCAGTACATAATATGACTAAGAAAGTAGACAAGAAAGGAACCACCAGCTATACTTATGATGTGCTCAATAGACTTTTATCAGTTACTGAACCAACTGGTATAGTGACGTCGTACACATATGATGGGGCAGGGAATAGGCTAACTGAGACTAAAACTCAAAATGGAACAACTATATCTGCAACAACCTACAACTATAATGAACAAAATAGGCTTTTGACTGCTAGAACTGTTCAAGGTGTAAATATAGTAACTGAAACCTACATTTATGATAACAATGGTAACACCACATATAAAGGAAAAGCTACTGAAACTCAAGCAGGGTCATCTGGAGAGAGCTTTAATGTATCAGTATCAGGTGAAACAGGAAGTGAGACAAGTAATAATGTTATTACTTTTTACAGTTATGACGTCTTCAATAATCTAGTTAACGTAACTACAGGTACTCATAACTACTCCTATCAATACAATGGTGAAGGTTTAAGAGTATCCAAAACTGTGGATGGACAGCTTACCCGATATTTATACGAATATGATAAACCAATACTAGAATTAAATGGCTCAGGAAACCAAGTAGGTAGAAATATTTATGGAACAAACCTAGTATCAAGAATTGTAGACAATCAAAAGCTTTATTATCTATACAATGGTCATGCAGATGTAACAGCTCTAGTGGATAGCTCAGGCGTAGTACAAGGAACATACTATTATGATGCCTTTGGAAATATCACTGAAACCACTGGAAGCATAAAGAATCCAATAAGATATGCAGGCTATCAGTATGATGATGAAATAGGGCTATATTACTGTAATGCCAGAATGTATGATCCTAAAATTGCTAGATTTTTGAATGAGGATACTTATGGAGGAGATCCAAATGATCCGTTGAGCTTAAATAGATATACTTATTGTGTAAATAATCCACTAATATATTATGATCCAACAGGACATTGGCCGGATTGGTTGGATAACGCATTTAGGTATGCAGAAAGCCAAGCTGAGAAGGCTTTAAATGATACTTATAATTCTATGGTATCAAGTTGGGCTGAGACTAAAGAAACAGTCTCTTCAGCTTGGAATTCTACTACAGACACAATTAGTTCGGCATTCAATTATACTACAGATATGCTTAGTTCAGCATGGAATACTACAACTGATATATGGAGTTCATCATGGAATTCACCAAGTAGTTGGAGTTCATCATGGAATTCTACAAGGAATACATGGAGTTCGTCATTAAATAGTATTGGTGATAAATGGAGTTCATCAGTAGGTAATATTAGTAATACATGGAGTAATAGTTTTAATTCTATAAATGACTCATGGAAATCGTCATTAAGTTCAATTGGTAGTAACTTAAACTATAGTTTGAATTCTACTAAAAATGATATAAGTAGTTGGACTTTTAATACAGCAATACCAACATATGATCTATTTTCTGGGGTTAGTATTTCATCAGCTGATAATATAGGCCATAGTTATCCAGCTAATATAGATTATAATGGTACTGTGAAAATGGATTCAACTCCTGCTCCGGTACTTGGGCCAATAATGAATAGAGTTGAAATGTTTTACAACTTTGAAAAAAATGGATTACTTAGCACTATGGCTGAGGCTAATGGACAGGTAGGTCCGGATGGCAATGTTTATATTACTGAGGATGATGTTAAGTTGGCTGATTTTGGAGCCAATTATTTGACTGGAGAAGGAATTGGTAATTTAGCTGGTGTTGCAATTAATGGAATAAGGTCCTACAAAGTTATCAATAGTGGTGAACAGTTATCAAGCGAATTTGTTGCAGGTAGTGGACTTGGAATTACCGCTGGTAAGGGGGCGGCTGAAGCTACTGGTAGAATGAATATGGCAGGCAAAACTCACCCCGTATCAGGAGTTGAGTTTGATGCTAGTGGATTCCCTAAATTTAAATCGGAGTATGGTATGCATCTTGAACCAGAAGACTATTTAAAGTCTAGGGGTACTCATTTTGATAGAGCAAGTAAGTCATTGTATGATGAAATACAGAGTAATTCTGAATTAGCAAGTAAATTTACACAGAATGAAATTGATATTTTCAAAGAAGGTGGAGTGCCTAAAAGATTCACATGGCACCATAACCAAGAACCAGGACTAATGCAATTAGTGGATAGAACATTGCACAGACAAACTGGTCATGATGGCGGCTTTAGCATATGGGGACCAGGTAACAAATAAAAGGAGGAAAGATTATGAGTAATAATATAAGGTGGATATGTGAAAATGATGATGTTGAAATTACAACTATCTCAAATGTAGAAAGTATATTGGGTGTGAAATTTCCTAAAGATTATATTGAAATTGCAATGAAAAATGATGGTGGATATCCGAAGCCAAATAGGTTCGATTTCAATGATAATGAGGAAGTATTTAATAATCTCTTAAGCTTTGATGAAGAAGATTGCAGTGATATTATAGATACCTATAATGATATAAAGGATAGGCTAATTGAAAAAGTAATCCCGTTTGCAGAAGACCCATTTGGGAATATGATATGTTTTGATTATAGAAACAATGAGCAGCCAGTAGTAGTATTTTGGGAACATGAAAAAGCATTTAATGATAAGGAGTCAGCGATAAGTTATTTATGTGACACTTTTACAGAATTAATATTGATGTTGCATGAACCTCAAGAATAAGAGATTGTCACTCATAGACTTACTGCAAAAAACAAATCATTCTAACTGCATAATAATAATCCTGCAGCGAGCATGTGTACAAAGCAAATAGCAATGCTAAAATGGTAGTAATAGTAAAAAACTGTTGCTACCATTTAGTTTTGTAACTACAGTTTCAGCCCCAAGGGGGTAAGAGAACCTGAAATTGTATTACCAAGTAAACCACATAAAAATGGAACAGAGGGACACTGGGAAACTATATTAGATGAAATAGAAGACATGAAAAATAGTGGTGATTATAAAAAGATATACTCAAATAAAGGGCTTAGTAATGAAATTCCAGGAGCAAAACCGAATAATAGACCAGATGTAATGGGTGTAAGACATGATGGTACAATAGACCAAGTAGAAGTACCAAGTAAAACAGATGACCCAGCAGATTTAATTCAGAGAATGATTGATAATCAAAAAATAATTGAAGATAGGGCTGGAACAATAAAAGTGAGACCAATAAAATAAGTGAGGAGAATATTATGGAGAAAGAAACAATATCAATAACAGCATATGGGCAAAATATTGATAATGATTTTAATTGGGAAGAGTGGTATGAAGACTCTAAAAGAACAATTGAATCATTAGGATATGAATATAATTATGTAGGCATAAGAACTGAAAAACTTAATTCTGGAAAAGTAATGAAGCTAGATAGAAATGAAAAAAAGGTTCTTAATGAAATTCAAAGTGGTCAAGACATTAAACACATTTCAATGTTCTCATTGCCACAAGATTTCAAGAGTGCTTCTTTTGATTATGATGTAATGATAGTTAGAAATTCTCAGTTTATAACATTAACAATAAATAAAGGTGATTTTAATAAAATAGATGAACAGCAATTATTACTACTACTGGGTAAATATATTGAAAATTTACGTGTAGAAATTTATGAAATGGATAGATATGAATCACCATTAATTTATGCATCAAAAGTTAATCCAACATCATTTTTTAAATCATTAAAGGTGATTAAAGAGATAAGCTAAATGCAAAAAAATAAATTGATTGACTTCATAAAATGGGAAATTGAATAAATTAAATGAAGTAATAGCTTTAAAAAAAAGATTTCACTTCATAATAGTAATAATGTAGTGAAAAGATGAAATGAATCAGCTGAAATTAAGTAGGCTGGTTCATTATTTTTTTAGCAGTTAATATATGCTGTAAATACATCATTCAAAAGAAGTACATTAAAAAGCAACGATAACACATCAGAAAACAGAGATTTAAAAGACTGTGAATAAGAGTGGCATTAAATTTTAAAAGTGTTGAATAAAGGCTAAAGCTACTGATTTAATAGATATTTATAAATGATTAAAATCTTTTCAGCTGTTCCTCAAGTATAAACATATGATAAAGGATTTCCTTGCTAATCAATACTTGAATCTTTAGAAGCCAGTAAAACAAGGCTGAAAGCAATGTGTAGATTGGGAAACTAGGAAAGCCTAGATTCAATAATTTCGATTATTAGTTGATTGGTTCATAGCTGTATATGTGTAGGATAAAAGTATTAATATTTCAGCAGATAAAAGCATATGATAAAGGATTTCCTAGATAATTAGAACAGTCATCTTTAGGAGCCAGTAAAACGAGCATAGAAGATATGTGTAGCCTGATAAGCTAGGAAGACCTGGATTCGATAATTCCACTTAAAAGTTAATGGAATTGGGAACATATAATATGTAATATAAAACACTAAAAAATAAAAAGAATTGATATGGTAAAACATATAAATAATATAATTGAGTATAATGACTTGGGACTTGGAAATAGGAACTAGGGACTAGGAAATTGTAACGGGGGGTAGGGGGGCATATGACTGATAAGAAGATATAAGATTGAAATAAATAATAAATATATTTCAATATAAAATATAATAAATACAGATAAAGAAATAATAATTGATACAGGGATATAAAATATAATTAATCAATGTAGTTGATTAATAGATAACATATTCAGAGGATTAAATAAACCAAGTAATAAATATTTCAGTAATAATAGTAATGAGAAAATACAATACATCAATCAGTAGAACTATATTAAAAAGCAACGGTAACACATCAGAAAACAGAGATTTATGAGAATGTGAATAAGAATACTATTCAGATTGTAAAGTTGTAAAGAATGGCTAAATCAACTGAATTTAAAATAGAGGATAAATATATATTATAACAATGATAAAAGAGTTAATGTTTCCAATCAGGGAGCATTAACTCTTTTTTAATGTAAAGAAATTGAAGGGAGTAAAGGTGATGTGTCAAGTAATAGAAGATTTCAAGATAAGCTTAATTGAGGATGGAAAGAGTCCTAAAACAATAGAAAGTTATGTTGGAGACATTAAGGCTTTTAAAGAATTTCTAGCTACTAAAGGAGTTGAATTTAATGGTACTGTACAACGATTCTACGTAGTAAGTTACAAGAACTTCCTGGTAGATAACAACTACGAGGTCGCAACAATCAATAAAAAGATAAATAGCATTCATGCACTAAATAGATATCTTGTAGCAACTGGTGGCATGAAGGAAATAGTTGTAGAAAATTCTAAGGACAGAGTAAAGATAGCCTATGGGTCGGAGAAACAAGTTGAGGTTTATTCAGATAAGGAGGTTGATAAGATACTTTTCTACATTCAGAACGTGGATAGGGTAAGTAAAAGGAATAAAGTAATCATAATGCTACTACTTTATACAGGAGTTAGAGTAAGTGAGCTATGTAGCATAAAGATTAGAGATATTGATTTCTTAAATTACTCAATAAAAATCTACGGAAAGGGAGGTAAGTTTAGAGAGGTTCCATTGAAATTCGATTTAGCAGATGCAATCAAGGAATACATCAAGGATAGAGCTTATAATGATAAGGATTCAGAATATCTAATAATAGGTCAGAGAGGAGCATTGAGAAGAGATGCAATAAACACAATGCTTGAAAGATTAACTGAAGAGATAGGAATGATAAATAAGTTAAAACCTCATACCTTTAGACATACTTTCTGTACAAGATTAATAAATAGAGGAGTACCTATTTCAACAGTAAGTAAATTAGCAGGTCATAGTAGTGTGGATACTACTATGACCTTTTATATTAACAGTAGCAGAGAAGAGAAAATGAAGGCTGTAAGCCTATTATAGGAGGAGAAGAGAATGATAACAATCTACACTTTAGAAGAAATCAAGGAACTAAGAAATATATCAAAAGCAATGAAAGAAGAATTACTATCATACTTTGAAGAGATAGCTAAAGGTATTGTAGGGGAAGACTGGAGGACATACAATCTTGAGGAGGTTGGACCAATACTTGTAATAGAAGATGATGATGCTGTTGATGTGCTAGATGAGTATGGATTGATGCAGGGAAGCGAAAGCGTACCTCAAGCACTGCCAGAATTTGCACTAAAGGTAATAGTCGGAGATGTTGAAATGCTAAAAATAATCTGGGTATGCAATGATTCCTTCGGTGTATCTGTGTACTATCCCATAGGAAAATTCAGCAAAGAATTTGATGAATTCATAATGGAATATGTGATGGAGTAATTTCAATGAAGCTGAGGGAGGAAAAAATAGTGGAAATAATGATTTTGATTGCAAGAATAATAATGCTAATACTAGGTGGAATGTCATCAGTAGGAGCAGTTGGTGAAGTTGCTAAAGCTAGTGGCGTAGCATCATCAACATTGTGGAATAAACTACCTAATAGGTTCAGATAGGGTGTAATTGGACAGATGTTGGGCATATAAGTGTTGAATAAAACCTAGATAAATCAATAGGTTGGTCATATGGGCACATTAAATTATTAAAAATAGAGTAAAAAATAGTTGAATAAAAAGTGAAAATAAAAAAGAATTCATTAAATGATACGTCCATACGCCCTAAGTCAGTAAAATCAACAGCTTCAGAAAATTAACTACGCCCCATAAGCGTCCAGATAGACCCTAACTAAGAAATGAAAATATCGATGTAATCGTAATATCGTCATATCAATAATGGCGATATTTTTAGTTACAATAGGTCAACTGGAAATTAGAAAAAGAGGTTTAAAAGGAATTTCAGATAAAAATGGCTGAAGTTAGAAGAAATAAAGAGTAAATAGGAGATGTTAAAAATAAAATCATTAAAAAGTCTTAAAATAGACAGTTTATAGACTAGGAAGTCCTTAACTGGAAATCGTAAAAGGAGGACAAGTTAAGGAAGTCTAGGGACACTATGAACATAGATAAAATCAGAGAATTCAGGATGTGACTAAAATAAAGCTAGGATATATACTGAATCAAAAGAAACTGTAATTAATGCGGGAGTGGGTTATCTCAAGGTAGAAGATTCAATAATGATTTCATTGAAAGCTACAAGGTCATTACCTCTAGCAGAACAAGAACGGATTGGCTTTCGCCCCCATGCACAATAATTCTCCTAGAGGATTGATTGAATGCTTTAAACTGAGGTTGCCTGCGTTCCTGCATAGAATGATGAATAGGAGTGAGTAGATATGCATAAGAAGCAAAATCATGTATATGTTGGACTAGACCTACACAAGGATACCCATACCGCTGTTATTATAGATTGCTGGGATGAGAAGATAGATTCAATAACCATTGAGAATAAGCCTTCTGATTTCACACAACTAATGAACAAGGTAAATAAGATAGCAGGTAAGCTTACACCAGTATATGGACTTGAAGATGTACATGGCTACGGTAGAAGTTTAGCAGTATTCCTAATAGAAAAAGGAATGATAGTTAAGGAAGTTAATTCCGCTCTTTCTTTCATGGAAAGAATGAGTTATCCAACTACTAAAAAGAGTGATGATTGGGATGCTAAGTGCATTGCATCAGTACTTTTAAGAAAGCTAGATACACTACCAGATGCTAATCCACAAGATTTATACTGGACAATAAAAATGATGGTGAATAGAAGAGATGCGATTGTAAAATCAGTAACAACTCTGACCAATCAACTTCATGAACAACTAAACTATAATTACCCAAGCTATAAGAAATTTTTTTCTGATGTGAATAGTAAAACTGCCTTAGCATTCTACGAGGAGTACCCATCACCGAAACACCTTAAAGGTGTAACTGATGAAGATTTAGCAGAATTTCTAAGAAAGCCAAGTCATAATAGTTGCTCAACAAGAAAGGCTAAGGAGATATTGGACATTGTAGAAAGTGACGGAGATACAACAAGGGAGTACCAAGAGTCTAGAGATTTCATCATTCAGAGCATTGTAAGAGACATTGCGTTTAAGAGTGAAGAAATCAAGAAGGTTGAGGCTGAAATGAAGAAGCTACTAAAGCTTCTAGACTTAAAGCTAGAAACTATTCCAGGGATAGATACTGTAACTGCAACAGCACTTGTTGCTCACATAGGAGATATTAAAAGATTCCGTAACGCTGATAAGCTAGCTAAATTTTCTGGAATAGCACCAGTAAATTTCAGTTCAGCGGGTAAAGGGAAAGATAAAAAGAGTAAGCAGGGTAATAGGGAACTGTATGGAGTGTTCTATTTCCTAGCAGTGCAACAGATTCAAGTTTCTAAGAAGGGAACTCATAGAAATCCAGTTTTCCTAGAGTACTACAAGAGAAAAGTTTCAGAGGGGAAAACCAAGATACAGGCATTAGTGTGTGTAATGAGAAGGCTTAACAACATAATATACGGAATGATGAAGAATAAAACTGAATACATTTTACCAGATATGGAAGTAGAGCAAATAGCATGATAAAATAGTGGTAGATGTTGAAGATACTCAACGCTACCACTAAAAGATAATAAGACAGACTCTGCCCCAAGGGGGTAAGTAATGCTGCCGAGAGTACACCAACAAAAACTCTTTATCACTATACAAATGAAGAAGGACTAAATGGGATATTAGAGTCTAATGAATTAAGACCTTCGTTAAAAGCTAATAATCCGAAAGATGCAAGGTATGGCAATGGTCAATATCTGTCAGATATAGTTCCAGAAACCACCAAGCCTACATCTTTAGCATCAAAGTTTATTAGGGTGCCTAATAAATACAAATATACTAATTTTGTGGAAATTGATGTTACAGGATTAGAAGTTGTTGAAGGTAGAAGCGGAGTTTATGTTATACCAAATGAAGGAAACTTAGATATAACGGGTAGAATAGTAAGGAGTGGAAAAGTTGGAAAGTAGACTAAGGAGGTTCTAGAATGCAATATTTGTTTGTGACTTGGGAACATAACTTTAAAGATGAACCGAAAGAATTTTACATGGAGTTAAATGACAAAAGATTTCAGGATAGAGTTTTGGAAATATTTGAAGATGGAGGAGTTGCATATGCAACAACTACTGAAGAATATAATACATTCTTAGCTAAGGAAGCCTATCCAAGTATTGAGGAAATTAATTCAACTGAAGAATTTAGGGCGGTTCTAATAACTAAAGAAGAATTTGAAAAAGCATGGGAAGATAGATATAAACAGAAATAATATAGTATAATAGAAAAGGCTGATAGCTTTATTTTAAATAAGAAGGTATCAGCCTTATTCTAACACTTGAGGTGAATATATGATAATGTTTGTTAAAGGGGATATACTAGAAGCTAAAGCTGATGCAATAGTAAATCCTGTTAATTGTGAAGGATATATGGGTAAGGGATTAGCATTACAAGTTAAGCAGTTATATCCAAAAACGTTTAATGATTATTCAGTGGCATGTAAAGAAGGGCGATTAAAGATAGGGCGAGTGCATTATTTTCAGGAAAATGAGAAAATTGTTATAAACTTTCCAACAAAGGATAAATGGAGAGCTAAGTCTAAGTTAAGTTATATCACCGATGGACTACCAGAACTGATAGATTTACTCAAAAAGCTTAATATAAAATCTATTGCAATACCTCCGCTGGGCTGTGGGCTTGGAGGGTTAAAATGGGATGAGGTTAAACAAGTTTTGTTAGAGTATTTAGAGAATGTATCGGATACATTAGATATATTCATATATGAGCCTCTTTAGTTTGCTTGGGTTACCTATGTATGATGCACCAAATGCAGTCGATAAATTGAAACATCCATATAAACCAGCACCAGCTCATAAGGTGGAGGCAATTAAGGATGCCTTGAAACATTTTGAGGTTATACTGATGCAAAATGGCCTTTGAGGGATTACAACTATTTTTATGTGCCTACTGCAATACACAGTTTCGTACTGCCATTTAAGGCTACCGAGTTCAATGCAATACATAAACTCACTCCTTTTATCTGTTTAGCCATTACATAAGCGTTAGTACGGCTCTATGCCACCTAGTTTCAGTACACTCCAAAAACTAGCAGGGTCTATATCACTAAGATAGCACTCTAAATTACTGATATTTAACCTCTTAGCATACCTAATATCTGCTTTACCTGACTCTGTGATAGGGTGACGCTCTGAACAACTTATCGCTGAATAGGTGTAATCACTGATACACTTATCATCATCAACCGTGTGGTACTCATAAAGTACCCAGTCGGGTGGGAGTCCACTAAGCAGGGCCTTTGGGTACAATGCTCCAAATTCGATTTGAATATGTGTAACTTTTTCGATATAGGGGTGGCCTAGAAACATATGATTTGTTTCACAGCTAGTGGAAGTGACCTTAAATCCACGCTCTATAAGCATCTTAACGACTACCATAAGCTCCTTATGTACCAATATGGTTTTATGATTGTGCTTTTTATTTATAAACTTCCTACAATTTAAGCAGTATAACACGGCTACACCTCCTTTTGCACCTGAACCAACAAAGGCGGAGCACCGTGACTACTTAGGTTTATGACTTCCAACGCTATGGGTAGACTACTTAAACATTCTACGCAGAGCGAAAGAACAGCGGGTTTTATTGGAAGTTCTACGGGTTGTACTGCATATACAATGACCTCTTGCTTACAACAGCTACAACAGCCACTAGCAGTAGCTTGATTTACTGCATTATAAAAGGTATCTAAGCTTGTAGGGTTCTCACGCTGTTTACAAGCCTTTTTAAATGTGCCGTCAGCAAAATACCCTAAAAATTTAATGTTATCCATAAATAATCCTCCTTTGCTACTTGTATTTACTTGTGAAAGGTTTTATCTGTATTAAACAATATGCACATGATTACTTATAGCATCTTCTATCTCTTTACTTCTGACACCTATGTATTTTTGAGTGATTGCTATACTACTATGCTGCAGTAGAGTTCTAACTAACTCAATGTTTTGGTGGCTGTTATTAAAGATTTCGTTAGCATAAAATTTTGGAAGCTATGAGTAGATATGTTTTCAAGTCCTAAGTGGTCGCATACTATCTTTAGTTGCTTCTGTACTGCTCTCTCGGTTAGTTCAAATAGTTTACCATCAGCACCAATTCCATTATCTAACGCATACTCTTTAACTACTAAATATATCTCCTTAGGTACTGTAAAAGTTCTGTTCTTTCCAGTTTTCGCCTCAACAATATCTAAAATAATGCTATTACCGTTACTCCTGAATGACTTCATAGTTAAACTTAATGTGTCACCTATTCGGATACCAAGGTTTCCTTCAAGCATTAGAGCCAGTTTAACCCTTTGGTTAGGTCTGAACTTTTTATCAGCACCTTTAACTGTGTATGTAAATCCAGAACCAATAGTGGTGAGTATTTCTTTGTATTCTTCTATGTTTATTACTCTTGTTTTCATAGTGATACCTCCTTTATATTTGTGATTTCTTTAGACTATTATAATAAAATAGTTCGCATTTTGCAAAGTAAAAGTTCGTGTTTTAAAGAAAAGTTTTATATGTCTACAATATAAATATTATAGAAGCCAAGTAATATCAATAGTTATACGGCATTTTACCTATTGATAAAAAGTACGCTTTAGTCAGCAAAGGCGAATTTTTTGGATAAGTTAGTACAAACTAGATAACCTTAGATTATGATAAGTGGTTACCCTCATCAAGTGGGCTTCCAAACAGCGTACAATGACCTACAATGAATCTTTATTAGGTTGGCAAGTATTTATACACTAAAATCAAGTTTAAATCTTCTGAGGGCTTAATAGAGCGTTATAAAAATAGGAGTGCATATAGTTGTACTCCTATTTTTTTATGAACCTATTTTTATGAATAAGAAATTTAGGAAATTCTATGATTTGTTACACCTGATTTAAGGTTTTCTACACGAGGGCACAGCCATTTAAGCTCTACATATTAAAGTCATGGATTTTTGTTTGAAATATTTAAAAAAAATATTATTAGCACGAATAAACTCCAAAAGTAAATAGTTATATTCAAAAACAATTAATGTAAACCAAAAGCAACCTATTACAACCAAAAGTAAGAATTAGACAGAAATGTAAAGCTGCAATATGATATAACCATAGGAGATGATGTTATGTATAAAGTTTTAGCGGAGGAAGCAAAGGTTAAAATCGGAGATAAATGGCATACACTTACGGTTATTCTGACTGAGGTTAGTGGTGGTAAGCGAGTCGAATATCTGGATGTAGATGGTACTGTGCTAAAGTCAGAGGCATATAGCCGTAGCAAATACAAAACTGTAAAGGAGGTATAAGTTATGAGTACAATACAGACAGGTGCGTGGCGTACAAGTGCCGGAGAATATAAGGTCTTTATTAGAGGTTGTGAACAACTGGCAGACACTAAGGTTGAGGTTATATCTCGTACTGGTGACAGCTCGTATGCTGTTATTACAGGTACACATAGTAAAATCATCGGAGGGTATTTATATAATTTCTACCGCACCCGTAAACCAGAACCAGCTTCTACACTATCTACAAGTGTTATCAATGTGGGTACACCACAGACGAGAACTATAAGTTCAGAGGTTAGTGCAGAAGAATTGGATGCGGCCCTAGGACTTGACTAAACAGGATGCTCGGCGTTGCTGGGCATCCTTTAATACTTATTGAGGGAGGTATCACAATGAAACATAATTTCAGCAGCTTAGAACCAGAGGAAAGAGTCTCTTTAGTGGCATTAGATAACTATATCGACTTTCTGTTCCCGTCTTTATCGGCCAATGAAAAGATTGCCCTGTTTTTCAAACGAGATATACCTCGAGTTGTCTATTTTGAGAGCAAGGAACTTTTAAAGCTAAGACTAAAACAGGGGTTAAAGGATTGTGATACTTTTATAACTTTATCCACAGTTAAGGGTGATGCTAAAACTAAAGAGGCTGAGAATATGAGCCGACGCTTTTGTCTAGGGTTTGACCTTGACAAAAAGGACTTTAAAGGTCGGTTCAACACTATACAAGAATTTACAAAGCATTTCAGGGATACAACTAGCCTGTTTATTCATTACATTATAGATTCAGGTCACGGTTATCATATTTATGTAGGTATTGAAGAAACTACTGATATAGTTCGTGTTACTTCAATCACTCGTAGATTTGCAGTTCTGTGTGGTGCTGATATAGCTAATATCAGTCAAGCTCAATCACTACGCTTGCCCGGTACACTTAATCACAAAGACCCACAGAATGTTCTATCTGTGAATATCGTATCTGCATACACCCAAGACGATAAATTCCGTCGGTACACATTGGGTTATCTTGAGAGCCGACTCAAAAAGTTAGAGCGAGCATCTGGCATAGGTAGACCAGTAACTCAAAAGAAGTCCATAACTCGTAAGTTTAGGGGTATGTATCCTTGTGTAGCTGCTATGCTTGATAAGGGAGTACCTAAGGGCGAGCGTAATAAGTGCTTAGCTCGCATAGTAAGCTATTTCAGAGACGTTGCTCAAGTGATTCCTGATTCAGCTTTGGAAATTGTTCTGCAATGGAATGAAAAGTGCAATGCTCTATGTGAAGAACACGAACAGAAGTCAGACGATGAGGTGACCAAAGATTTCAACAGGTTATGGAAACCACAACAACCATATATTTTTTTAGGCTGTGTATCCGATAGGAATAGCTTTTCTCCCATACTAGCAAGGTATTGTGACGAGGCCCAATGTGCAAAACACAGACGGGGCCCAAGTAAAGATAGCAACCAGTTCTTTATCTTAGACAGCAGATATGTAACCGATAAATGTTTGTGTAATCTTAAAGGTTACGCATACCTGATATTAAAAATTTTATTGGAAAACAAGAAAGCTTATAAGGCATCTGAACTTGTCTCTTTAACAGGATATTCAGAGCAGACAGTATCACGTACTCTAAAGTCATTGGTGGATTTAGAATTAATACATAAATCTGCAGATGGTGTAAACACATACAAAACTAAGAACTATGCACCACCAAAAGAAAAACAATTCGTAACTTTACCTGTTAAGCTATTTGATATGCTTGTAAACAAAGAAATCAGTGAGCAAGAGCTATTATTATACATAGCCATTAGGCGTAATGCGTATGCCTCAAAGAAATGTACTCAGGATGTACTTGGTAAGTTACTGGACCTCACGGAAAAGAGTATATCAAGAACAGCGAAGCAGATGGTAGGTCTTGGACTGCTAGAAATTGAACCTAGAAAAACAGGTAATATTGCTAAAAAGGGTGGTAAAACTGTTGAGAAATCCTTCAATTTTTATCGTTTTCCACTTGAGGAGCAGAGTGACGAAGATGCGGATATTGAGGGGATTTAGAGCCACACTCCTCCTAAAATGTCTGGTTATGAATTAGAATGATTTAGATTGGAAAATGGATAGAATGATAGAGAGGCTAGTCGTGGTCACATTTCAGCCTTATCAAGCAGTCATTTTTATTAGTTTTTATCAGTCCTAAGGTTTATATAAGGCTCATACAGACACTTTGAGTATCAGAGGTATATTTCCCCTCTACACACTATTAGAAAATGCTACTACGGGCATTTTAGAAAGGGATGAAGTATGATAGAGAGCAAGAGTGTTCTAGTTATGTAATGGATAATTAGGACCTATGAAATCTGGATAAGACTGCAGATTATAGTGATTGTGTATCCAAAGAGCAGTAATCATGCTGAGCCGTTTTATCCGTTGCCACAGGCACTAAAGACGAACTCAGCATAAATATTTGGGGGGCGTTCATCAATCTGTTAATATTTTATGTTGTTTTATGTATTAAATACTTTTTTATATGAAAGGCCCAACATACTCTCTAAATCCACAAAACTAGTCACACCAGTACCTAGTGGGTCAAAAGAAACTAGTTAATCATGCTCATCAGCAAAGTTATTTTCCTCTTTAAGCAGTTCAACACCCTCAGGCCATAATTCATTTGAAATTTCCTCGACTATGCTTTGGAAGTGTCTGGTTGCTCTTAGTAAACAAGCTTCCGCAGCTATGTCGTTATCTACAACTTGTTTACCATTTCTTATGATAATGTCTGTTGCCCTACATATATCATCGGGTGTCAATCCATCCTCTGGCTTTTGAGATTTAGCGAGGATAAATCTTTTATAAAGTTCTATTTGACTGAGTAACCTATCAAAATCTTTGTGTTCAATTAGGCTGTTTAATATATGCAACTTTTGGGCACGGAATGTATCCATCGAAACAGAACCAGTATAATCCACACCAGCAACACCCACTTTTTTAATCTTTTTAGCTGCAACTTCAGATAAACCAGTCTCAGATACCGTCATTTCCTCGGTCTTTTTATTCCTGTAACTTGTAATCCCAAGTAAATAATCTGTTGAAACATTAAAAAATGAAGCAATACCTACTATTTTATCTATATCTGGCCGAGAGTATCCCCCACTCCACCACCTGACAGCTTCACCAGTGACACCAAGATGCTGAGCGAGTTTGGAAGAAGTAATATTACTTTCTTTTAATAATTCACGGATGTTTCTATTTAATGGCTTATCGAAGAAGTCTGCACTCCTTCTATCTTTCTTATTACTTGTTATCTTTGCTTGTTTCTCTTTCATAAATTTTCACCTCCTGTAATTATTGCTATCATTTATTTGAACTAAGTAAACAATGCTTGTTTTCGAGGTAGAGCTATGTTACATTAAGAATATACTAACACTAACATCAATACAACAAGCAACGCTAACATTAGCTTATTCTAGAATGTGATGGCTGTCAATATCTAATGAAAGAGAGGGTTAATTATGCAAGCAAATAAAGAAATTAGGACTACTGCAATAAAAAGTAATGTACGTTTTTGGCAAATTGCTGATGAAATGGGTATTCACGAAGTCACGCTAATAAAACGACTTAGACACGAGCTTCCCGAAAGCGAGAAAGCTAAAATCTTATCCATCATTGAGAAGCTATATAAAGAGAACAAGTTAAGTGATGAGGAGTTGTAGTGGCATTTCATTTTACAACCAAAACTCCAGCAAAGCTGAAATGGAAACAACAGTAACAAAAGAAACTATAAGCAGTTAATATAAATTTGAATAAAATAGTCAACTAAAATTGCATACGGAAGTGGGTAACTTTGTTTGAAGGATAAGACCAACAAGATTACTGAAAGCCCCTACCAAAATTGTTAAGCAAAATAGGACGGATTGGCTGTCGCCCCCATGCACAGAAGTTCCAAAAGAACGGTCTGAATGCTTTAAACTGAGGTTGCCTGCGTTCCAGCTATAACAAATGGAGGAGTGAGTAATAATGCACTATAAGCAAAATCATATCTATGTTGGATTAGACCTACACAAAGATACCCACACCGCAGTAATTATTGACTGCTGGAATGAAAAACTAGAAACTATAGTAATTGAGAACAAGCCTTCTGATTTCACAAAACTACTGAACAAGGTGAAGAAAGTAGCAGGAAGCCTAACACCAGTATTTGGTTTAGAGGATGTACATGGATTTGGTAGGTCATTAGCAGTATTCCTGCTGGAAAAGGAGCAGATAGTAAAGGAAGTAAATTCTGCCTTATCCTACTCTGAAAGGATGAGCTACGCAACCACTAAAAAGAGTGATGATTGGGATGCCTATTGTATTGCCTGTGTATTGGTAAGAATGCTTGAAAGGCTGCCTGATGCTAATCCGTTAGATTTGTACTGGACAATAAGAATGCTGGTAAACAGGAGAAATGCGATTGTAAAATCAATAACTACATTAACTAATCAGCTGCATGGACAAGTCTATTACAATTATCCAAGTTACAAGAAATTTTTCTGTGATGTCAATAGTAAAACTGCTTTGGTATTCTGGGAGAACTATCCTTCACCACGCCATCTAAAAGGAGTAACAGATGAAGATTTGGCAGAACTACTAAGAAAGCCAAGTCATAATAGTTGCTCAACAAGAAAAGCTAAGGAGATACTAGAGCTTGTTGAATCTGATGGTCATACTTTTAGAGATTATCAAGATTCAAGAGATTTCATAATTCAAAGCATCGTAAGAGATATTAGTTTTAAAAGTGAGGAAATAAAAAAGGTAGAAGTTGAAATGGAAAAGTTATTAAAGCTATTGGGCTATAAGTTGGAAAGTATTCCTGGTATAGATATTGTAACTGCTACTAACCTTGCTGCAGGAATTGGAGATATAAATAGATTTCACAATGCTGACAAGCTAGCAAGATTTGCAGGTATAGCACCAGTAAACTTTAGTTCAGCCGGTAAAGGTAAGGATAAGCAAAGTAAGCAGGGAAACAGAGTACTATACGGAACAATCTACTTCCTAGCAGTACAACAAATACAAGTATCCAAGGGAAAGAAAACACCTAGAAACCCAGCATTCCTTGAATACTACAATAGGAAGGTTTCAGAAGGGAAAACTAAGGTACAGGCACTAATTTGTGTAATGAGAAGACTTGTTAACATATTATACGGAATGATGAAGAACAAAACTGAATATGTAATGCCAACTGTGGAGTTGAAAGAAGCAGTGTGATACAATGGTGGTAACTGGTGGTAACTGGTGGTAAAAGGCTAGTTACCACCAAAAAATATGATATATATAGTTTCAGCCCTAAGGGGGCGGCTGAAGCTGCTGAAGAAACTACTAGAGTACGCCATTATACTAACCGCAAAGGTATAAATGGAATAGAACAGGACGGAAGCATTATTGCCAAGGACAACAATAGAGTGTATGTGGAACCAGCAAATAAAAAACCTCTAAGCCAGATTGAGGCTGAAACAAAGTATCAACTTAAACCTGGTAAAGGCAGAGATTATGTTGAATTTGATGTGCCTAACTCTCAGTTAGAATGGGTAAAGAATCCAAGATATGGAACACCAGAATTAACCATAAAAGGTGGCGTAGAAGAATTGCTAAATTCAAAATTCTTTAGGAGGAAATAAGCTATGATGGAAGAAAATAAAGAAATAATGCTAACAGGAAATGAAGCTTTAGAAATACTAAAAGAGATAAATCTAATTTTAATATCTTTACACGACATGGGTTCATACTATATGGATAAAGATACAAGAGAATATGAAAAAGAAACTACCCGATTTGTTGATGAATGGAAAGTTACTAGTAGACTAGCTAAAATTAGGGAAGTATTATCAGAAAAATTTGATAACACCCTAGGAGATGATGATATGGACGATTTAGAAAGAGCAATGGAAAGCTTAAAGTATTGGGAAAAACCAGGAGATGTTCCTGATGATAATGTTGAATAATACAAGCACAAATCCTTACAGGATATAATTTGTCCAATTGAGCTCACTGTATAATTATAGTAAAACTAACTACAAAACTCTAGATACTAGTGAGATAGTCGATTGAGTTGCTAGTTCAATGGTATTTTCATAAATCGAATATAGAAAAACTAGATGCATAATTATTATTCTGCAGTGAGTAGATGAAAAGTTTAAATCAATGTTAAAATGGTAGTAATAGTTAAAAGCTGTTACTACCATTTTAATTTTGTAACTACAGTTTCAGCCCTGAGCTCATGACAGGATTCATTCTATACTAATAGAAATCTTATTGATCCAGTATTATTTCGTTTATTATACGGAACTGGAATGAGAGTTTCTGAAGCATTGAACCTTCTGGTAAGAGACTTCAATCCTACGGAAGGTATATTAACTGTATACCACGCGAAAAACAATAAAGATCGGCTGATTCTTCTTTCACCTAACATAACTACAGGTACTCATAACTACTCCTATCAATACAATGGTGAAGGTTTAAGAGTATCTAAAACTGTGGATGGACAGCTTACCCGATATTTATACGAATATGATAAACCAATACTAGAATTAAATGGCTCAGGAAACCAAATAGGTAG
>NZ_JABAIW010000043.1:0-45080 GCF_014231265.1 Clostridium sp. DJ247
CATTGGATACCTTTAAAAGTATGGATTTTGGTCCTATTGGTTTTGTAGATAGCAACAAAGTACACTTCTACTATAGTTATACCAAAAAGCAATATATATCCACAGAAAAAATTGATAGTAACGTAGATCTTATAAAATGTGGATGTGGTATGGATCATCGTCTTTTAAGGTTCTGTGCAGATTCCGGAACACATGGCATAGTAATTGAAGGTATGGGAAGAGGCAACATTCCACCAAAAATGGTTTCTGGAGTTGAGTATGCTTTAAGTAAAAACATACCTGTTGTTTTAGTTTCTAGATGTCTCATGGGTAAAGTTCTTGATGACTATGGTTATGAAGGCGCTGGAAGAGAACTTACTCAAAGAGGGGTAATTCTTGGTGATAATCTTCCAGGACAAAAGGCTAGAATCAAGTTAATGGTGGCTCTGGGGCTTACCAAAGATTTATCCAAGATTAAAGATATATTTGAAAAGAACTACTACTAACTAATAATTGGAAAGTTAAATATTTATATATTGATTTTTACTAAAGAGTTATTTTTCTAGGAGGAATATTTATGGATTCTACTGATTACAAGATAGTTGAAATACTTCTGGAAGATGGAAGAATACCTATGAAGGAATTGGCCAAAAAGGTAGCGCTCAGTCCCCCAGCAGTTGCAGAAAGAGTAAAGAGACTTGAGGAAGAAAATATTATAACTGGGTATAAAGCTGTAATAAACTATAAGCAACTTGGAAAAAAAATTAATGTGCTTATAAATGTAGATATGAATGTTCAAAGGACTGAAAAATTTATGGAATTTATTAAAACAGAAGATTCTATAATTGAATGTCATCATGTTACCGGGCCGTACTGTAAAATTTTAAAAGCTAGACTTGACGATATTGCAGAACTAGAAAAACTTATTGGAAAGATACAGATGTTTGGCAATACCGAGACATTCATAATTCTCTCTTCAGTTGAAAAAGAGCATATAATAAGTTTTTAATGATTAAGAGCACATTAGAAAACTAATGGGCTCTTAATGTATTGAAAAGAAAGAAGGTTAGTTAGTATAGATTTGTAAAGGAAGTGCGGTATAAGTTGTTGTCTTTTTAAAAAACTGTACTAATTGTTATTAATTGTACTTCGTTCTATATTATGAATTATAACGCCTTCAGAGGCTCTTGCTATTTCATCTGGTGTTTTTTCAAAGCTAAAATATTTACTTATGTGGTCATAGGTGTTAACCATTTGTATTGAAGTATTAATGTTAATGCTGGAAGCACTTATAATAAAGCATGAGAATATCAACGTAACCAAAATACAGAAAGTTAGATATATTTTTGTGTTAACAAACATAATTTTATTCCACCTCTCACACTAAAAATTATAGCAAAGTATATATATTTTTACTATTTAAGTTAAATAAAATACTAAATAGGAGGTAACAGAACCTAAAAGTACTCCAACCAAAACATCAGAAGGATAATGTACTCCTAAGTAAATTCTTGAAAAACCAATAAGACTAGCTAAAATAATAGGTATTAGTGCTATACTTGGATAGAATAGTGAAATCATAACTCCTATAGCAAAAGCTGTAGTACTGTGACCTGATGGAAAAGAATACTTATCTATTCCTATTTTTTTTATATTAAGATTGCTTATTGATAAAAAAGGTCTGCGCCTACTTATAGTTTTCTTTAGTATTTGAGCTACAAGTGTACTTGAAACTATTGAAACAGCACACTTAACCCCTAGATTATGAGTTAACAGATTAGGACTTAATATTGATAACGTGCAGAATAAAATTAGGAAATAATTAGAAACCAGACGGGTCACTAATGGCATAATGACATCCAAGGGTTTGCATTTTAATGAAGAGTTAAGTATTTTTAATAAATTTGCATCATTGTGCTCTAAGCGATTTAATATATTCATAAAAACCTCTCCTAATATATTGCTTTATAATGAATAACAGGTATTCATAATATAAGTTAATTCTATATAATTATTTTTAAATATATCTTAAAGTAGTGTTAAAACAATTTTAAATTTATTAAACTTGAGCAAGGTACCTGATTATATTTTAACATAATTACTGCCAAAATAAATATTTTAAGTTTAAGAATATATTAAGTCCTGACAAGTTACAAAAGCAATATGATAGGTTGCTGCTAGAAATAGCAAGAGTTTTGAGTAAAGGGGAGAATGTGTAGTTACTAAGAGAATTAAAGAAGCACACCAGAAATAACTGGTGTGCAGAGATTTTTCCTAATATTCATCCCATTCGTCTTCATATCCGCCATATGGAGACATGAATGGTGAGTAATATGGGTAATATGGATAGTATGGATAGTATGGATAATATGGTCTTGGGAAATATGGATATCTACGTCTACGTCTACGTCTGCGTCTGCGTCTGCGCCTTCTTTGTCTGTATCCTGGATCAAAATATTCATATTCATCTGGATCGTCCTCATATTCATCCCTCATAGGTTCATCGTAAGGAATTGCATAGTTATATAGAGGGTAAGAATATATAGGATAAGTAGGTGGATTCACATTTATAGGCTGATAGTAATTTTCAGCTATTTCTTCATTATTGTTGTAATTGTAGTCTTCGACACTCATAAGGTACCTCCATAAAATTTACTACACTAATATACTATGAAGAAGTATTAAAATTGTTAATAAAAATTTTAATACACATACATAAAAAAGAAAGTGAGAGACGTGAAAATAAGGCAAATAGCTAAAAATAGCAAGTAGATATATGTAACAAATTAAATAAACTAACAAATGCTAGTATTGTACATAGAACAGATGTATGGATTGGTTCAGAATAAGTTGGTGAAATGAATAAAGAAAAAGAGAATACCATAAAAATGCATGTAACCTTTACAAAAATGCATTTTTATGGTATTCTCAAAATTAGACGTAATAATAACAATTATATTATATATTTCATAATAATCATAACATAATTGAAGTGTAGATGTCAATAGAGTTTTTAAAAAACTGTGGGAGAGTGATGAAATGAAAGATTTTAATGAAAATAAACAGGAAGAGGTAAACTATCTGGATAAAACTCTAGATTTTATTAAAAATGAACTAATTAAGGAAGAAAATAATTTAAAGGATTATATAGGTGACCTAATTAGATCAAGAAAAGACATGTGGGAAGAAAGTGTTCACTTCTCTGAAGATTTTGATAGAATTCCAGAGATGAATCATTACCTTTCTGAAGTTAATAACCGAAACGAAAATTATATATACACAGTAAAGAAAATTAACAATTACAAAAGGATGCTTAACTCACCTTACTTTGGAAGATTTGATTTTTTAGAGGAAGGCTTTAGGGATGTAGAAAAAATTTATATTGGACTTCATAACTTAATGGATTCTGAAGATTATTCAATCTATGTGTATGATTGGCGTGCACCTATTGCAAGTATATTTTATAGAAACGAACTAGGTAGGGCGGCTTATAATTCTCCTAATGGAAGTATAAATGGTAATGTATTTTTAAAAAGACAGTACAAGATAAAAAATTCTAAGCTTGAATTCTTTTTCGATAGTAATATAAGAATAAATGATGATATTCTTCAGGAAGTTTTAAGCCGTAATTCTTCTACAAAGATGAAAAACATTGTTGAAACTATACAAAAAGAACAGGATATTATAATAAGGGACACAGAAAATGAGCTGCTAATTGTTCAAGGCGTGGCAGGAAGCGGAAAGACATCAATAGCTCTTCATAGAATTGCTTTTCTATTATATGAGGGCTTAAATTCAAAGTTAGCATCTAATAATGTTATTATAATATCTCCAAATGATATATTTAGCAAATATATTTCTCATGTTCTTCCAGAGTTAGGGGAGGAAAATGTGGAACAGGTAACCTTTGACGGCATTGTTTTAAAACATTTTGGTAAGAGATTTAGGGCCCAAACAAGACATGAGCAGCTTGAAACTTTAATTAATGCAGGAAATATTGAAGGGTTTAACACAAGAATGAGCAGTATAGAATTTAAAGGATCATTAGTTTTTAAACACATTCTTGATAGATTACTTCAATACTGTGAAAGATCATTAATTAAGTTTAAGGATATATACTATGACGGAAAAACTGTTGAAACAAAGGAACAGTTAAAGAACAGTTTTCTTGATAATAAGATAGGTATGCCTATAGCAAAACGACTTAAGAGAATTGAAAGCATTATATTGAATAAGATTCACCCTCTAAGGAAAAGAAGACTGGAAAAAATTGAAAAAATTGTTCAAAAAAGCGATGACCATGTATTTGAGATAAGGTCTTTTAGTAGATTGCTTTCTATAAAAGAATCAAAATTATTTATGGATTATATTCGTAGTTTTACTGAAGTAGATTTTATGCATTTGTATAAAACTCTATTCAATAAAAAAGGCTTATTATTTAAACTATCTAAAGGCTTAGAACTTCCTTATAATATTAAAGAAATAATACTAGAAACAGCTAAGCAGCTTGAACAGGGTAAGGTACCTTATGAAGATTGTGCAGCACTTATATATCTTAAGCTAAAGCTTGAAGGCTTAGAGGAATATTCAAATATAAAACAGGTAGTTGTAGATGAAGCTCAAGATTATTATCCACTTCAATATGAAATTTTTAAGCTTCTATTTGGAGGGGCAAGGTATACTGTGTTAGGAGATTTTAATCAAAGTCTCGAAAAGGATTGTGATAAATCTATTTATGACGAAATTGATGAGATATTAAATAAGAGAAAATCTGTAAAACTCTTCATGAGAAAGAGTTATAGATCATCTTATGAAATAACAGTATTTGCACAGAAATTATTAAATAATGAACAAGAAATTATTTCCTTTGATAGGTATGGCAGTGAACCACTGGTTATATTTAAAGAAAAGCAGAGTTTAATAGATAAGACTATTATAAAAGATATTGAACACTATGAAAGCCAGGGTTATGGATCTATAGCAGTTATTTGTAAGACTCAAAAGGAAGCAGATGAAATTCAGTCAAGGTTAAGAAGTTTAACTCATAGTAAAATTCTAAATATTAGTGAGGGTAATATTGAAAAAGGAGTCATTGTTGTACCAGCTTATTTGGCAAAAGGCTTAGAATTCGATGTTGTGCTTGTATATAATGCTTCTAGTGAAAACTACAAAAATGAATTTGATAGAAAACTATTATATGTAGCATGTACAAGAGCCCTTCATCAGTTAGTTATTTATCACACTGGTGAAAAAAGTGCATTTTTAGCATAAGCATATTAGAAAAATGGAAACCTTATCTATATTCAAGTATTACTTTTCATTGAAGATATTTTAAAAACATATTATATTCATAGGCATAGTTAAGGTTTCTATTATAATTTTTGATTTTGAACAGTACATGAAAAGAATAAATTTAAAGTTTTTATTTAAAAAATATATTGAATAATAAAAACAAGCACCATATTTAAGTTATATATATGTGCTATAGTATATAAAATAGTGGTATAATAAATATTGATTTAAAAGTTATATTATAATTTTTGACTATATCAGATAAAATAGGAGGCAATTTTATGTTTTCAGAAAAGGTAGTAAAAGATCTAAATAACTCATCATGGATAAGATTAATGTTTGAAGAGGGTACAAGACTGGCTAAAAAATATGGAGAAGACAAGGTATATGATTATAGTCTTGGAAATCCTTATGCAGAACCTCCAGCAGAAGTTATAGAATCTCTTAAAAAGCATGTATTAGGCGATGAAAAAGGATTACATAGATATATGAATAATGCAGGCTACCCAGAGGTTAGAGAAAAAATAGCTAAAGCTTTAGAGAGAGAAAGTAAAGTTGAGCTTTCAGCAAATAATATTGTCATGACAGTTGGAGCTGCCGGCGGATTAAATGTTGTATTAAAAGCACTTCTTAACCCATTAGAAGAGGTTATTGTTTTTGCTCCATATTTTGTGGAATATAATTTTTATGTTAATAACAATGGCGGAAGAACGGTAGTGGTAGAACCAAATACTTTAACTTTTGAACCGAATTTAGAGGCTTTTGAGAAAAGTATTACTTCAAAGACAAAAGCTATAATAATAAATAACCCAAACAATCCAACAGGAGTTATATACTGCGAAGAAACTCTTAGAAGCATTGAAGAAATCATAACAAAGAAGGAAAAAGAGTATGGAAGCACTATATTTGTTATTTCAGATCAGCCATATAGTGAGATAGTTTATGATAATATTAAGCTTCTAAATTTACTGTCTGTTTTCAAAAATGCTATTATAGTAAATTCATTTAGTAAATCTTTAGGTCTCGCAGGGGAGAGAATAGGTTATATAGCTGCAAGTAGCAGAATTGAAAATATAGATGTTCTTATGGATGCATTAAGTTTTTGCAACCGTACTCTTGGTTTTGTAAATGCTCCAGGATTATTTCAAAAAGTTGTTGAAGATACAATAGATGCTAAAGTAGATGTTACAAAATATGAAAAAAGAAGGAACTTCTTGCATGAAAACCTTGCCAGATTAGGGTTTGAATGTGTAAAACCCCAAGGTGCTTTTTATCTTTTCCCAAAAGCATTAATTGATGATGATGTAGAATTTGTAAAAAGAGCTATGAAGTATAACTTATTGCTTGTTCCTGGAAGTGGTTTTGGATGCCCAGGATATTTTAGAATTTCTTACTGTGTAAAATTTGATATGATTGAGAATTCTGTTCCTGCCTTTGAAAAATTGGTTCAGGAATTTAAATAATATAGATACCCATGCCCGAAATTTAACTTACACCACCGAATATGCTGCCGAACTTCGGCACGTTAAAAACTTTTAATTAGTCTAAAGTTCGTGTTTAAGCAGAGAGCCAAAATCTGAGATTTTGTGCGAATCGCTTACTACTCTGACGGAAGGAAGAGTAGTTTCATTCAGTTTTGGCAGCATATTCCTACGTATAAGTTAAATTTAAGTTATGGGTATCTATATTAGGATTCTGACAATACTCACTATTACTATAAACAGATACTATATATAATTATTATTTTAATAGAGTTTGTTTTTACTCTGTTTCAGTAATTTTTGTATTTAAAATTCCGCTATTTTTGATATTTTCAATAGCCTTGAGAATCCTATTTTCATTCTCAACTAAGGCAATTCTGACGAAGCCTTCACCTTCAGTTCCAAAACTGCTGCCAGGTACTACAATGACACCTGTTTTGTCCATAAGATCCATGGTAAATTCTAAGGAAGAACTATAATTTGAAGGTATTGGTGCCCATACAAACATGCTTCCTGGAGACTTGTCCGTTTTCCATCCAATATTGTTTAAACCATCAATAAGTATATCACGTCTTTTTTTATATGTATCTCTTACTATATCTACATAATCGTCAGTACTAGATAGCAGTTCTACAGCAACCTTCTGAAAAGGTAAAAACATTCCATAATCAAGGTGAGATTTAATGGTTTTTATACCCTGAATTATGTTCTTGTTACCTACTGCAAAAGCGATTCTACAGCCAGGTATACTGTAGCTTTTTGAAAGAGAGTTAAACTCAATGCCAATATCCTTTGCTCCGGGAATACTTAAAAAGCTTTCACCTACAGTGCCATCAAATATAAGTTCACTATAGGCGTTATCGTGTAAAACAATAATATTGTATTTTTTCGCAAATTCCACAAGTTCTATGTAAAATTCTCTTGGAGCAACAGCTGCGGTAGGATTATTTGGATAAGAAACTACCATGAGTTTTGCTCTGCTTGCAATTTCTGGGTCTATGGCCTCAAAATCTATAAGGTAGTTATTTTCTTTAAGTAGAGGCATCTTGTAAAGTTCAGCACCAGCTAGCATGGGTCCTATTGAGAATATAGGATATCCTGGATCAGGAGTTAATACTATATCTCCAGGATTTATAAGAGATAGGGCCAATTCTGTAAAGCCACTTTGTGAACCAAGTAGAGAAACTATTTCATGGTTTTTAAGTTCAACTCCATATCTCTTATCATACCAGTTAATAACAGCATTTACTAGTTCTTCAGAATCATTTATAGCATATTTATAATTTTCTGATTTACTACATTCTTCTATTAGTTTCTCGACAACCTTTGGAGAAGGGGGCATGTCTGGTGTACCTATACTAAAATCAATTACATCTATGCCTTTTTCTATTAATTCCTTTTTTCTATGGTCAAGATTTGAAAATACTGCAGAAGAAAGTCCCTCCATTTTTTTTGATGAAATCATTATAAAAGCCTCCTTTAAGCTAAGTCAAACCTTAAACTCCTTGTACTAAACTATAAATTTTATTTATATAAAGTTTTGAGCAATTCTAAATTAAAAGGTTCAATATGAACATACATTACTAATATTTTAATGTCAAGCAAAATGAATAAAATAGTAATATCAGTTATGTCAAAACCCTATCTGATTCAAGTTTCACTTTATCTGCATTTTTTTGTAACTATGTATGTAGAAAGTGTATACTTGCATTTAATAAATATAATGCTAATATTTAAAATAATAATATCAGTTTTTTAAAAATGACAATTGTTATTTTTTGTGTTAAAATGTAATAAGTTATTTTTTCGTATATAGCAATAAAGAATTGTTATGTTAAATTATATTCAAATAAAGTGATTTTATGGAGAAATGAGAAATCCATTGTAGATTATATTTAGTATGAAACAAAGTTTGAAAATTCAAGAGACAATCCGAGACCTTATGTTAAAATCATAGGGTCTTTATAGTTGTTGATACAGGAGACAAAACTTTTATTATTGGGAGGATAAAATGAAAGAGGTAAAGAACATGAGAGATAACACTAAGATAATTCACGGAGGACAGCATTATGATAAAGACACAGGCTCTTTATCAACTCCAATTTATCAAACTGCAACCTATGCATTTGAAAGTGCTGAACAGGCTGCAGCTGTATTTAGCCTTCAGGAGGACAAATTCCTTTATACTAGAGTACACAACCCAACTCAGCAGCAGCTAGAAGAAAAAATAGCCTTATTAGAAGGTGGAGAAGCAGCTTTGGCATTTGCATCAGGTATAGCAGCTATTTCAACATCTATATTGACTCTTTGCAGTGCAGGAGATCATATTGTAGCTTCAACTGAATTATATAGTGGTACCTTCGGATTCCTGACAAAAAATGCTCCAAGACTTGGTATAGAAGTTTCCCTTGTGAAAATTAGATCTGCTGAAGATATAAAAGCAGCAATGAAAAGTAATACAAAAATTGTATATATTGAAACCCCATCAAATCCAACTATGAGTCTTATCGATATAGAAGAGGCTGCCAAAGTAGCTCACCAGTCAAATGCCATAGTAATGGTAGACAATACCTTTCAATCTCCTTGTGGACAAAATCCAATTTCTCTTGGAGCAGATGTAGTCATCCATAGTGCTACAAAGCTTATTAATGGACATGGAGATGTTATTGCAGGTTTGGTAGTAGGGAAGGCAGAGTTTATAAATAAATTGAGATTTAGCGGATTACTAGAAACTACAGGGGCATGTATAAGTCCATTTAATGCATGGCTCATTCTAAGAGGAATGAAAACCTTAGGACTTAGGGTTGAAAGACACTGCAGCAGTGCTATGCAGGTAGCGGAGTATCTAGAACAACATAATTTGGTTGAAAAAGTATATTATCCTGGGCTGAAGAGTCATCCTCAATATGATTTAGCCTTAAAGCAAATGAAAAATTTTGGTTCTATGATTAGTTTTGAAATAAAAGGTGGAGTTGAGGCTGGAAAACAGTTAATGAATAATCTTAAATTATGTTCACTTGCAGTTAGTCTAGGAGATACAGATACATTGATACAGCATCCTGCATCTATGACACATACTTTTCTTCCAAAGGAGGAAAGAATAAAGAGCGGTATTACGGATGGTCTTGTTAGACTGTCAGTTGGACTAGAAGATGTAGAGGATATAATAGATGATTTAGAACAGGCCTTTAAAGCAATAAAGCTTTAAATTGTTACTTTAAAAACATTATAAAAAAGTATAAAATTAAAGATTGATCTAAAAGAATTTTTACTTACTAAACTTTTGTACTAACTTTTAAGAATAGAAAAAACCCTATTTGGTTAAGTAAAATTTATAACCAAACAGGGTTTTTTCGTATTAAGACAACTATTTTTAAAAGTAAGATTTAAAATCCTGTATTACCTTTGACTTTTGAGAGGATTTGATTTATACGCTGAGCTCTAATTCATCTAATCCATTTACGTCAAATGCTGTTCTATCAAACTCGCCCTCAGATTCGGCAACTAAAAGTGATATCACTGAAGCTCCAGTAACATTTGTAGCAGTTCTAGCCATATCTAGTACGGTGTCAATTCCCTTTACCATTGCAATCCCTTCAATAGGAAGACCTAAGCTTGCTAATACAACTGTTGCCATAATAGAAGCAGTTCCAGGTACACCTGCAGTTCCTATAGAAGCTATCGTAGTTACTACAACTTTTTACTGAATGCTTCACCAACTACCACTCCTAGTAGCATTGCAATTAAAACTCTGTTTCCGAAGCTAACTTTCTTTTTCTTTAAAAAGTATAAAATATAATAAAACTTTATTCATAATAAGGAAATTGCATTTTTCACTATTTAGTAATAAAATACTTAATATAGTACAATTATAGAATATGGAAAGAAAGGTGATAATTATTATGATTAAGGTTGTGGCTAAAAACTACGTTAAATCAGAGGAAGTAGAAAAGTTTAAAGAATATGCTGCTGAATTAATTAAAGAAACTTTAAAAGAAGAGGGAAATATATCTTATAATCTTTATGAAGATACTAATAATAAACAGATTTTAACCTTTATAGAAGATTGGAAAGATAAAGAGGCTTTAGACCTACATATGAACTCATCTCATTTTAAAAAAATAGTGCCAGAGTTATCAAAGCTTCAGGAGAAAGATATGGAAATAAATATATATAAGAGCTGTTATTAATATATGAAATTTATTTATATTCCATTATTCGATTTTGCTTGACAAGCTTTTCTGAAACTGTTATCATAAAGTCATAAGAACATAGAAATGGGATTGTTACTGGTAGTGCAGGCAAAACCTAGATTAGGATAAAATGTTTATGATTTTATTTTAATTTAGGTTTTTTGCTATTTATTTCATGGCTACCATCTAAAATTAAGAATCACTTGATAAAGCTTATAATAACTTGGAGTGGTATAGATGAAAATTGAAAAGATACTGAATAATAATGTGGCTACAACTATAGATGAGAAGACTGGTTTAGAAGAAGTAATAATGGGAAGAGGTATCGCCTTTAAAAAGAAAGTTGGAGAAGAAATTGATGAAAGCAAAATAGAAAAGATATTCTTAATTAAAAACGAAACTGAAAACATAAAGTTCCAAAAATTAATTAACCAGATACCTTTAGAATATGTTAATGCCTCTGAGAAAATAATAAGCTATGCAAAAAAGCAGTTGTATGCTGACTTTGACGAACATATATATATAGCTCTAACAGACCATTTGGCTTTTGCAATAAAACGATCTCTTTCTGGTATATCAATTGAAAATAGTCTTCTTTGGGAAATACAAAGAATATACAAAAAGGAATATGATATAGGACTATGGGCAGTAAAGTTTATAGAAGAAGAGTTAGGTGTAAAGATGAATGAACATGAGGCAGGTTTTATAGCTTTACATTTAATCAACGCAGCTATTAAAGAGAGCATGCCTAATACCATGAATATAACTAAAGTAGTTCAAGATATTTTAAATATAATAAAATATTATTTTACTATAGAGTTTCATAAGGATGATTTATCCTATGATAGATTAGTAACTCATCTTAAATATTTTGCCCAAAGGGTAGTATCTAAAAAGTTTCTAAATGAAGATACTTCACCTTTTCTTGATTTGATTAAAGAAAATTATAATGATGTATACAAATGTGCATTAAAAATTAAGGCTTATATAGAAAAAAATTATTCCTATAATATAAGTAATGGGGAAATAGTATATTTAAGTCTTCATTTACAAAGAGTTTTATCTAGTTTAAGGGAATAACATAAATAAATTATGTAGTTGAAACTTAATAGAGGATTGTTACTGGTAATGCAGGCTAAACCTAAATTGAGTGATTATACACTTAATTAATAGAATTATAAAGTTAAGTATTTTTTTAAAGAATATTTATGCTTTATTATAGGGTTCTATTAACATAATGTATATTCACCGATTTAGGTTTTTTTATAAATAAAATTATTTTAATAAAGATATATTAATAGAATAAGGGGGAGTAATTTATGGAATATAACAAAGTAGCTAAAAAAATTCTAGAATTAGTTGGTGGCGAAAAGAATATTGAAAGTGCTACTCACTGTGCTACAAGATTACGACTTGTAGTTAAGGATGAAAAAAAAGTAGACCAAAAAGCTTTAGACAAAATTAATGAAGTTAAGGGTGTTTTCTCTACTTCAGGTCAGCTTCAAATTATTATTGGCCAAGGAGCTGTAAATAAAGTTTATGCAGCATTAGTTGAAGGCACAAAAATTACACAATCAGATTCAAATGATGCTAAAAAGGCAGCTATGAAGAATATGAATCCGTTTCAGAGATTCGCAAGAATGTTATCAAATATATTTGTACCAATAATTCCTGCTATAGTTGCTAGTGGTCTTTTAATGGGACTTTTAGGAATGGGCAAGACTTTTGGATGGATAAGTGGAGATAGTGGACTACTTAAGCTTTTAGATATGTTTTCTAACGCAGCTTTTGTATTTTTACCAATATTAATATCCTTTAGTGCAGCTAAAGAATTTAATGTAAATCCATTCTTAGCATCAGCCTTAGGCTCTATACTAATTCACCCAGCATTACAAAATGCTTGGACTTTAGATGAAGGTGTTAAGAATACTATAACTGTTTTTGGATTGCATGTTAGTATGGTTGGATACCAAGGAACAGTTCTTCCTATTTTAATTGCAGTTTGGGTAATGGGATATATAGAAAGAACACTAAGAAAAGTTATTCCAAATGTTCTCGATATAATTGTAACGCCATTTTTAACTTTACTGATATCTGCCTTTGTTTCACTACTTGTTATAGGACCATTTGGTAGAATTATAGGTGATGGAATTTCCTTTGGTTTACAAGGCTTATATAATACTACTGGTGTACTTGCTGGAGTTGTGTTTGGAGGACTATATTCAACAATAGTTATAACAGGAATGCATCACAGCTTTCATGCTATAGAAGCTGGACTTCTTTCAAATCCAGCTATAGGTAAAAACTTTTTACTTCCAATCTGGTCAATGGCTAATGTAGCTCAAGGGGGAGCAGCTTTAGCAGTATACGTAAAAACAAAAAACAAGAAGCTAAAGTCAATAGCTGCACCAGCTTCATTATCCTGTTTACTTGGAATAGCCGAAGCTGCTATTTTCGGTGTAAATTTAAGATTAATGAAACCATTTATAGCTGCTGCAATTGGTGGTGCTTTAGGTGGAGGGTATATAGTTTTAACTAAAGTTGCTATGACAGCAGTAGGAGTTACAGGTATTCCAGGTATCGCAATTGTTAAACAAGGTTCAATGATTAACTATATAATTGGTTTAATTATAGCTTTTGCTGGAGCATTTATAGTTACATTTGTAATAGGCTTTAAAGATGAGGTTGATGAATCAGAAGAAAGCAATGTAGAAGTTTCTGTAGATGAAAATCCTGTAAACTCAAATAAGCAAAATACAGTAGAAAAGGATATAATTTTATCTCCTATGAAAGGAAAAGCAATCTCTTTAGGGGAAGTTCCAGATAAAACTTTTGCAGATAAAATGCTTGGAGATGGTATAGCAATAGAACCAGAAGATGGAGTACTTGTAGCACCAGCTGATGGAAAAATATCTTTAGTTTTTGAAACAAAACATGCTATTGCAATGGTAACAGATTCAGGAGCTGAAATTCTAATGCATGTTGGTTTAGACACAGTTAAGATGAATGGAGAAGGCTTTAAAGCGTTTGTAAATACTGGAGATACAGTTAAAGCTGGTGATAAGCTGTTAGAAGTAGATTTAAACTTAATAAAAGAAAAAGCAGCGTCAACTGTTACACCTGTAGTTATTACTAACAGCGATGACCTTAAGTCTGTAAAAGAAATAAAAACTGGTGATGTTGACTTAAAAGATGAATTAGTACTAATTGAATTTTAAAATACAGAAAAATATGCAGTAAAACATATAGTAAAATATGTAGTAAAAGGTGTATAATAGATAAAGATAACGGCTTCAATGGTTATTCCACTTGGAGCCTTAGTTAATATTTAATATTAAAACTTAAGGCATCTTCAAAAAATAAAAAGCCAATTTAACGGATAATTTTTTTAGATGACTAAATTAAACTTTTGGGAGGAGTACGATTATGACAAAAAATATTTTATGTATAGGTGAGTTACTAATTGATTTTATTTGTTCCGATGTAAATTCCAGTTTAGTAGAAGGAGTTAACTTTGTAAAAAAGGCAGGAGGAGCACCAGCAAATGTAACAGCAGCTATATCTAAATTAGGTGGAAAGGCTTCTTTTGCTGGTAAAGTTGGAGCAGATCCCTTTGGAATATTCTTAAAAGAAACTTTGGATTCTGTTGGTGTAGATACTTCTATGCTTGTATTAGATAACAATTCTAATACCACTCTTGCCTTTGTTTCCTTAAAATCTGATGGTGAGAGGGATTTTGTATTTAATAGAGGAGCAGATGAATTGTTAACATATGATGAGTTAGATGAAGAGAATGTTAACGACTCCAAAATAATTCATTTTGGTTCTGCTACAGCTTTACTTGGAGGACCATCAAAGTGTACTTACATAAAGGTAATGGAAATAGCAAGAGAAAAAGGAATTTTTGTTTCCTTTGATCCAAATTATAGAGTGGACTTATGGAAAGGTAGATTAGAAGAGTTTATAGATATATCAAGACAATGCTTAAGCTATGCTGATTTTGTAAAGGTTAGTGATGAAGAGATAAGAATAATATCCGGAAAAGAAAGTCTAGAAGATGGTGTGAAAGTGTTTCATGAATTAGGAGCAAAAAATGTAGCTGTTACTTTAGGTAAAAATGGAACCTTAATTTCTAATGGAACCGAACTAGACACAGTTTCAAGTATAAAAATAAAATCAATAGATTCCACTGGAGCTGGTGATGCTTGTGTAGGTGCTATCCTTTATAAACTAGCAGAACAAGAAAATCCACAAGAAATTTTAGCACAAAACTTTGGAGCCTTTAAAGAAATTGTTTCCTTTGCTAATAAAGTGGGTGCTATTGTATGTACTAAGCTTGGAGCTATAGCTGCACTACCTACATTAGAAGAAGTGGAAAATTATGAGCCTGTAAAAGCTACTATAGAGTAAACTTAAATATTATAGTTTACTGCAAATATTATGCAAAACCATGGAATTTTATAAACTAAAGCTATGAAGCATTGGTGATTTATCTTTTTTAAGAAGCTTCCCCGGAGTCGTAAGACAAACCCCATCTGATTCAAGTTTCACTTTATAAAGCAAACTTATTTTATAACAAATTGTGCTAACGTAGTAAATTAAAATGTTGATTTAAAGGATTACATTTGATTTTTTTACGTAATATTAATTTATTTTTATGTAATGTCTTGTAATAATCTTAGTAAAATTGTAAAATAGCAATTAAACAAGTGTTAAAGACATAGGGGGGCTATAAAATGAGTTTTAAATTTGTTAAAAAGTTACCAAGCGTAGAGGAAATTATGGATAGTATTCCTGTTCCAAAGGATGTAGCAGAAATTAAAAAAAATAAGGGTGAAGAACTTAAGAAGGTTTTTGAAGGAAAAAGTGATAAGTTTGTGTTAGTCATAGGACCTTGCTCAGCTGATAACGAAGATTCAGTTTGTAAATATATAGGAAGATTAGCAGAAATGCAAGAAAAGGTTAAGGACAAGATTATAATTGTACCAAGAATTTATACCAATAAACCAAGAACTACAGGAGAAGGGTATAAAGGTATGATGCATCAACCTGACCCAAGCAAAGAGCCAGATTTATTAGAAGGACTTAGAGCTATAAGATCCCTGCACATAAAAGCTTTAACAGAATATCACTTACCAGCGGCAGATGAAATGCTATATCCAGAAAATTATACATACTTATCAGATGTATTAGGATATGTAGCAATAGGAGCACGTTCTGTAGAGAATCAGCAGCACAGATTAACTGTAAGTGGTTTGGATATTCCTGTTGGAATGAAAAATCCTACAAGTGGAGATATATCAGTAATGCTTAATTCTATTAAGGCAGCTCAAGTAAGTCATAGTTTCATATATAGTGGTTATGAGGTAGAAACTTCTGGAAACCCATTAGCACATGCTATCTTAAGAGGAGCTGTGGATTCTTATGGTAGAAATATTCCAAACTACCACTATGAAGATTTAGTGCAGTTAGCTAAGGATTATGCAGCTCAAAAGCTTACTAATCCATCAATAATTGTAGATTGTAATCATGCAAATTCTATGAAGAAACATAATGAGCAACCAAGAATTGCAAGAGAAATATTAATGAGTAAAAAATATGATTCAGTGCTAAATAAAATGATTAAAGGATTAATGATTGAAAGCTATCTTGAGGATGGAAGACAGGAAATAGGAGATAACGTATTTGGAAAATCCATTACTGACCCTTGTATAGGCTGGACACAAACTGAAAGTTTAATTAATTATATTGCTGAAAATGTATAAAATGAAACTTAATAAAACTTAACTCTGTACGCAAAAGACTCCCAGTGTCTAAAATAGATGCTGGGAGTTAAATTTTAGTTGAAGCAATCCAGCTCGCAGCAACGCTTAACTTCCAACATATAAAAGCGAGAGTCTTATGAGGCTGGTATTTCAATGGATAAAATTAAGTTATTGACTAGCTCTGTACATTAAATTATAATTAAAAAGATTGTTATAGTAATTTTTTAAGAGTTAAGCCAACATAAGGTATTTCCATTAACTAATAATTGCAATATAAATAGTAAAAAGTAAAAAATATGATTTAGTTATAGGATAATATTATTAAAAGATTACGCAAAAATATAAATATGTAGTAGTATGTATTTTTTAATTTAAGGAGTGGTCACATGACAAAGCCTTCATCGGTAATGGCAGTTTTTTTAAAAAATCCTTTTGTTCAGGCTATTATGGTTTCATCTATTTTACTGCAAATAGGTATATGGGTTCGTAACTTTTCTATTTTACTGTTCGTTATGGAAAAAACTAACAACAACCCTTTTGCTGTATCTATGATTTCTGTTGCTGAATTTGCTCCAATATTTTTATTTTCCTTTATAGGAGGAACTTATGCTGATCGTTGGCGTCCAAAACGTACTATGGTTTGGTGTGATTTCTTAAGTGCTGTTTCAGTATTTATTGTACTGCTTACAATAGTCTTTGGAACTTGGCAGGCTGTATTTTTTGTAACCTTTATTTCAGCTATTCTTTCACAATTTTCTCAACCCTCTGGCATGAAGTTGTTTAAGGTTCATGTGGATGCTGAGCATTTGCAAATGGGTATGGCTATGTTTCAAACCTTAATGGCAATCTTCATGATTATTGGACCTATGCTGGGTACACTGATTTATCAAAGATTTGGTATTAATATTGCAGTAGGAATAATGGGAGTAGCATTTATGCTGTCTGCCTGTGTTCTAACATTTTTACCACCGGATAAAAAAGATAACAATGAACAAATAAAGCCAGATTTCTGCAAAGAACTAAGTGATGGATTTCGTTATGTATGGAAAAGAAAGGCACTTACTATACTAGGAGGAGTATTTGGTGTATGTGGCTTAGCAGTGGGCATTATTCAACCTTTAGGAATTTTTATTATAGTAGAAAAATTAGGCATGCCAAAGGAAAATTTACAATGGCTATTGGCGGTAAATGGTGCAGCTATGCTGATAGGTGGTGGTTTAGTTTTATGGATTTCCAAGAAAGTTACACCACAAAAACTTCTTGCTCTAGGACTCATTACAAACGCTATAGCAGTGATGGGTATTGGACTATGTAACACATGGGCAGCTATTCTTATGTTCCAATTTCTAAATGGCTTATTTATGCCTTGTATTCACATAGGGGTTAACACATTAATTCTTCAGCTTACAGAAGAAGAATTTGTTGGCAGGGTAAACGGAGTACTAATTCCACTGTTTATGGGATCTATGGTTATTACCATGAGCTTAGCTGGTTGGTTAAAGGTTCAGTTTTCACTGATAACCCTATATATAGCAGCGGGAGTTCTATTCTTTATAGGTATGCTTCTCACAGCTAAGATATTTAATGTAGAAGTTTTCCAAAAGCAGGATAAAACTATTGCTGATAGTTAAATTAGGGGAGAACTATAGGGTTACAAGTTGGTAACTTCATAACTTCGTCTACACCCTAGGATATGTGTCTAAGGGTCGTATTTGAAAAAAAGTTTAGACCTTTTAATATGGTGAAAAGCCTGAATGGCTTTTCACCAGCAATTTGTCAATGGTAATTGACAAATTGGTCCGAAGGAGCGTAGCGAGTTTATCAAAGGTCTATTAAATTCATAATGTGGTGGTTGTGATAACTAACTTGTACTTCCTGTATTTTATTTTCTCAATACACGTCTGGTATAGAGCGATGGCCTAGACCAATTACCACTTCATTTAGGTGAAGTAATCCTATACTCATAAATATGCATACGCTTATATGCTCACCACTTCTAGCTATACCAATTTTACCGCCTACATTAAGTCCATTTGCCTTTTGCATAATTTGAAAAAGAGCTTCCCTTGTTGCTCCAGCTACAGCACCATCATGTACATGATAATCTTCTTTTATTAGACCTTTCTTTTTTGAAACAACTAATGCTCTTTCTATAATCTTTGATAGAGTATTATTTATGTTTCCTCCTATATCTACTGCTGCAGTTAAAATTCCACTATTTTTAAAAGTCTCATCTAATGTTTTCTCATTTTCCCTAGAAGATATAGCCATCTCAACAGAAGCCTTTGCTACATCTGTACTTTGTACGTTCATATATTCCACTCCTTAAATTATATCTACATAAATTATAATACTATTGATATACCAATTTTTTATTTCATACACAACTGTATTATGATTATAAATTAAATTATACCATGTAATGTAATGATTTAAGCAAGAAATTTATATATAGAAGCATTTTATTTTAACTTTAGTTTGTTATCACAATATGGATTTGCCATTAATGACTATGTAATATTTAAATGGATTAGTATAACTATAGTTAGTCTCTTATTTAAATCTAAACATAAAAAATAGCTAGTTCCATGTAACCAATACATATCTTAATTCATAATATAAACCGAACTAAACTTAGGGAGGGAAGCACTATGGATGATGGATATCATGCACACTATTATAACGATATAACCTCATATGATTTTGGACACGCTCATTATTATTATGGAGAGAGCACCTACGCTCCTAATGCTGAACCGCATATACACTATATTCAAGGATATACTACCTTTGATGACGGACACAGTCATTATTATAATATTCCTACTAGTATAGATTATCCTGCTCCTAATGGAGGACATTTTCACTATATAAACGGACAAGTTCTACCAGAAAATAATCACATTCATTTTGTAAATAGCAAAACCAGTAGTGATTAACAAATTCATGTATTCAAAAATATTAGCATTTGACTATAAATTTAAATAACAATTATTTTAAAGATACAATTAGAAGGATAAAACCCCTGAATCTCTTCAGGGGGGAAAATTATTATGGCATATATTCACTAGCCTTAATAAATGCAGCGTTGGTCAATTAGGTACTTTAATTGTAATTAATCAATTTCATATACAAAAAACTATGATTGGAACAGAATTGGGAATCTAACACTTCAAATAGATGTTTTTTATAAGTTAATTCACAAACTTAAAATCCTTATTTAAATTTGAAATTTTTTCTTTAAATCCTTTTGTAGTATATATTTTGTTATCCTTTGTGGTAATTTCGCAGGATACTCCAGGTATACTACTTGCAAACTTTATACCTTCATCAGGACCTAATATAAAAACTATTGTTGTCAAAAGATCTGCTAACATATTGCAGTCTGGAACACTACTATCTACTACTATTGTATTGGACATTACTCCAGTATCTGCTGGGTATCCATTAGCTGGATTAAGTATATGATGATATCTTTTATCATTCATTATAAAGTATCTTTCGTAGTCTCCTGATGTAGATAATGCCTGATTTGATATCTTAGTTATTCCTAGATAACTTTGACTATCTTCATTTCTTGGATGTTTAATTCCAATGGACCAGACATTGTCATTTGCATTTGTGCCAATTGCATATATGCTGCTTCCACCTAAGTCTATAAGACCCTTTTTAATTTCATACTTATTAAAAATCTTTAGAATCTCATCAGCAGTAAAGCCTTTGGCAATACCACCTAAATCAATGGCCATACCTTGTTTTTGAAGCATAACACTATTATCTGCTTCATTAATGCTAATATAATTATATCCAACCATCGGTAATTTAGCCTTTATTTCAGAATCTGAGGGCAGTTTTTGGTTATCAGTGCCAATACCCCATAAATTTATTAATGGACTAATTGTTATATCCCATGCTCCTCCGCTTAATTTTGAGTATTGTATGGAGGTTTTTATCATTTTAATTATTTCTGGATGAACCTTCACATATTCTTTTCCAGCAGCAGCATTAATTTTACTAACGTCACTAGTGCTCAAACTAGGACTTGCCATTTCATTAAGCTCGTCCACCTTTTTAAAACCATCTTCAACAGCAGATTTTGCATTTGGTCCATAGGCTTTTAGTTTTATCACCGTATCCATGGTTATGTTACTTTTTTCGTATGGCTGTTCACTTGTCTTACTGCTGAGGCTGGAGCAAGACGTAATAAATAGAGTAGATAAGATACAAGCTAATAATGTACATATAATTTTCTGCATATGTTTATCTCCCTGTTTTTTATAAATATTAAATAAAATCTAATTACTATTATACAATAAATCTGTTATTTATATAGTAATTTTATCTTGTACTATTTGATCCCTTGTATAGTTATCTCATTTGATTAAAAGTAGCCGCAATGAATTCAAAAATGCAAGAAATAATAAATAAAGAGTGCGTGACGCGGTGAAGCTTTGTCCCGTACTCTATACTTTTAATTAGATATTCAAGTTAAACTTACAAATATCCTGTTCATTTGCTTTTTATATAAATAGCAACAAGCTTATGGCCATCACTACCATGCCAGCTACGAGGCCATATATGGAAAGATGATGCTCACCATATTCTCTTGCTGAAGGGAGTAGTTCATCGAGAGATATGAATACCATTATCCCTGCAACTCCAGCAAAAATTATACCAAATACAAGATTATTGATAAAAGGCATCAATATTAAATAACCTACAAGTGCTCCTACAGGCTCAGAAAGACCGGATAGGAAGGAATATAAGAAGGCTTTCTTCCTATCTTCTGTAGCATAGTAAACAGGCACTGATACTGCTATTCCTTCTGGTATATTGTGAATAGCTATAGCTACAGCAATTGGAATGGCTATAGCCGGTTCCTGAAGTGCAGAAATAAATGTTGCAAGACCTTCAGGAAAGTTATGGATTCCAACAGCCAGTGCAGTGAATATTCCCATTCTTAACAGTTTAGAATTTGAATGACTGTTCCTATTGTTAATATCCTCAACCTTATACACATCATGGGGATTTTCGCCGCTTGGAATAACCTTGTCAATAAGCGCAATGAAAAGCATTCCTCCGAAAAATGCCCCAACTGTAAGCCAGGACCCTGCCTTTATTCCAAGTTCAGCTGTAAGAGAATTCTTTGCCTTAAAGAATATTTCTATCATAGAAACATAAATCATTACTCCTGCTGAAAATCCAAGGCTTACAGAAAGAAATTTAGTATTGGTCTTCTTTGCAAAGAAAGCAAGGGCACTTCCTATTCCTGTGCATAGACCAGCGAAAAGAGTTAATCCGAAAGCAAATAAAATATTCTCCATTTTTCTCCTCCTAGATATTACTATATAATACCTAACACTTATCACAGTAAAGATGTCTATATACTGATAATAAATATTGAACAATACTTAATATATATTATATTAGAATATAAAAGGATTGTATAGTTGTTCTTTGGAAATTTTATGTAAAATTAGAGCAAAAGGGTTGGCAGTCCTTATAAGATACCAACCCTTTGCAAGAGCTTAATTTAACCTAAACCTAGAGCTCTAAATATTATAGTTGTTATGAAGCATACAACAATTGCCACACTGGTTGGAATAATTGCTGATAGCGCTGTCCATTTTAAGCTTCCTGTTTCTTTCTTTATAGTTAAAAGTGTTGTGGCGCAGGGCCAGTGTAGTAAGCTGAACAACATAACATTAAGTGCTGTAAGATAGGTCCAGCCATGGTCCAACAATATCTTTCTTAATGATTCTATACTTTCAAATTCAATCATAGAACCTGTTGACAAATAACACATTAATAGTATTGGCAGTACAATTTCATTTGCAGGCAATCCAAGTATAAAGGCCATTAATATAAATCCATCAAGACCTATAATCTTGGCAAAAGGATTAAGAAAAGCTGCAGCATGACCGATGATACTTAAGTCACCAATATATACATTTCCAAGTATCCAGGTTATGGCACCTGCTGGAGCAGCAATTATTACAGCTCTCCAAAGAACAAATATGGTTCTATCAATTATAGAAGTATATAGAACTCTTCCTATTTGAGGTACTCTATAAGGAGGAAGCTCCAGAGTAAAAGTAGAGGGAATTCCTTTTAAGATTGTCTTAGATAGTCCATAGGACACTAGTAGAGTCACAACTATGCCGATAATGACTAATCCTGTTACTGAGAGAACCGATAGAATGCCTAACCCACTGCCCCCTTTTGCAACAAGAAAAACCGTAGATATAGCTATCAAAGTAGGAAATCTCCCATTGCAAGGAACAAAGTTATTAGTTAAGGTTGCAATAAGTCTTTCTCTAGGAGATTCTATTATTCTACAGGCTGTTATTCCAGCTGCATTACATCCAAAGCCCATACACATTGTCAAACACTGTTTGCCGTGAGCACGGGCTTTTTTAAACAGGTGATCAAGGTTAAAGGCTACTCTTGGCAAGTATCCTAAGTCCTCAAGTATTGTGAAGAGAGGGAAGAATATTGCCATTGGAGGAAGCATAACAGACACAACCCAGGCCAGAGTCCTGTAAAGTCCAAGTATGAGAACTCCATGTAGCCAGCTGGGAGCGTTCATGTTGTTAAACCATATAGTAAGTTTGTCCTCTATACCAAAAAGTACATTAGCTATAATTTTAGAAGGCACATTAGCTCCGGTTATAGTGATCCAGAATACTACAGCTAAAGTTAAAAGCATTAGTGGAATACCAAATATTTTTGAGGTAATATAATTATCGATTACTCTATCTCTGTCAATTTTAGCCTTATCTTCTTTTACATATTTATCTCTTACTTCTTCTGCCTTTCTATAAATCTGCTCTGAAATATCATCTCTTATATTTCTCTTATCATTATGTGTAGTAGATGCGTTTGTGATTTTAAGTATTTCTTCTAAGGAGTTCTTGTCTATATTATTGAAGATAGAATCCATCAATTTTGTATCACCGTCTATAACTCTTAAGGCAAGCCATCTGGAATTTATGCCGCTTATGTTTTTTTCAATAAGAGGCTGTATGGATTTAATTTTTTCTTCAATATAATCTTGGTATTTTACTGTTTTAGGCTTTGGCCTAATCTGGCCTATAGTAACCCTATACACCGCTTCTTTGAGTTCTTTTATACCTATGCCGCTTCTGGCTGAACATAAAACTATAGGAACACCCAGCTCCTTTTCTAAACCTTTTGCATCAATCACTATATTTTTCTTTTTTGCTTCATCTATGAGATTTATACATAGTATAACATTGTCAGTAAGCTCCATTACCTGATAAACAAGATTAAGATTCCTTTCAAGACAGGTTGCATCTGTAACTACTATTACTGCATCTGAATTACCAAAGCATATAAAATCCCTTGCTACTACTTCTTCTACAGAGGATGCAAACAGTGAATAGGTTCCTGGAAGGTCTACCAGAATGTTTTCTTTACCGTTATGTGTGAATTCTCCTCTTGCGTTTACTACTGTTTTTCCAGGCCAGTTGCCGGTATGCTGATGAAGTCCTGTAAGTGCATTAAAAACAGTGCTTTTACCGGTATTGGGATTACCGGCAAGAGCAATGACATACTGCCCTTCTTTTTTCTCAATTTTAAATAGGTCTGTTAAGGCATTATTTTGCGTGGATTGAAATGTTAAACCCATTATAAACCTCCGAAAATATTATTGCTTATGAAAAACAGGGGCTAACCTGCTTGTATACAGATTTATTTGTGAGTTACAAAAATTAAGGATGCTTCTTCACTTCTAAGAGCTATCATTGTGCCCCTAATATTGTAAACAGTAGGATCACCAGAGGGACCTTTTCTTACTACTTCTATTGTGGCACCTTTAGTTAGACCAAGTGCAAGCATTCTCTCCCTTAACATGCCAGTAGATGCTAAATTCTCAATGGTAACATAATTTCCTACAGATACGTTATCAAGTTTCAACATAAAATCTCCTCCTAAAAAAACTTAATCCATTAATGTTAGATTCAAATAAATGTTTTAACTTAAGCTAATATCATAATATGTAAAATATGCTCGAAGGTTCCTTAGAATTAATAGTTACATAATTAAAAGTGATTTAGTATATTTAATTTGATTTCATGTGACTAACCTTGTTTCCTAAAGCTAACTTTAATAATAATTTATGCTCATAGTTCTAAAAGTGTGATATAATAACTAGAATAATAAACTGGAAAATAGTAAGACATTTGAACTGTCATAGACAATTGAGCAGATATTTAAGACAAGATATACTAATAGTAGATTTGATGAAGATAAGCGCTATGCAATACTAGCCTTATATCTTTTTGAACTTAGTCAAAACCTTGATCCTTTTCAAACTATAGAAGCAGTAATGCCTTGGTCAAAGGTATTAGAATCATTTGTTTTTTAAATATAGTACAGCTTCTAATACACCACCTGCAATGCTTCTAGCTTTATCTGAAATAGTGTAGCAGTTTTTTAGTTCTGAAATCCTTGGATCAATGTCAGCTATTTTAAGGCCATACCATACTGTACTTCCATTTCTTATTATACCTCTAAGTAATCCGTCAATAGTTGCTAATACTTCATTATTATTTACATATGCAATAACTTCACCAGCTCTAACTACGTCACCAATGTTCTTGACATTTTCTATAATTCCGTTGCTTGGACTATATATAACTCTTTCCTTTGAAAAACCTTTTATATCTCCTGGTACTCCTGTGTCTTTCATAGCAGAGCCTTCAAAAATAAGTTTTCCTAGATTATGACCTCTCATTGTTTCTATTACTATGTGAACATCTTTACCAGCTTCAAAACCTGGTCCAACAGCTATAGTTATATTAGCCATGGTGATTTTAGTTCCTAGATTCTTTTTAGCAAGAACTGCATCTATTAAAATTTCTGGTTTAATGATATTGATGTAATAACCTTCAGGATCTATAACTACAGGTATTTTATTTTCACTCCAAGCAATTTCTATTTCAGTAATACTGTTAACTAAAGTAGATGTAATACCTTCAATAGTAGTTTCACCTTCATATATTGCTTCACTATAACATACGTTTCTTCTTATAGATGTAGGATTTGATATTTCTAAAACTAAAACTTTAAAACCACTTCTATGCAATTTTTGTATTGTACCAGAGGCTATATCACCGCCTCCTCTAACAATGGCAATATCATTGAACATATATTTTTATCCATCCTTATCGTAAATTTGCGTTTAATAAAGTTTGGTAATCTTCTGGAGTATCTACATCAAATAATACATGTCCTTTGTCCAATTCAGCAAAGATTACATCATTTAAATGATGATTAATTACTATTCGTCCACCCATATCACCATTTAACTCTAAAAGTTCACCCTTAAATTTTTTAGGAAATATAACCGGAGAGCCTCTGTTTTCTTTATATTTAGGAACTATAATATGATTACTGTTTTTATTAAATGTATTCACTAAAAATTCTATAGTTTCTAAATTTATTAGGGGCTGATCTCCTGTAAAAAAAATATAGCCATCAGTATAATCTATATTTTGTATTGCAAGTTTTATAGATTCACTTTGACCTTTATATGCATGATTATTTACAACAGTTTTAATATGTCTTTTTTCAGCTAAATTTAAAATTTCTTCTTCTCTACCAATTAAAATTATTTCATGGAAAGGATAACTTAATACTGTATCCAAAATATGTTCAATTATAGTTTTTCCTTTATAAGGTAGAAGAAGTTTATTTTGTCCCATTCTGTTTCCATAACCAGAAGCTAGTATAACAGCACTAATCAAAATATAACCTCCATTTCTACTAGCCTATAGATGGTCATGCCCGAAATTTAACTTATACGACCGCATATGTTGCCAAACTTCAGCACGTTAAAAGCTTTTAATCAGTCTAAAGTTCGTGTTTTAAGCAGAGAGCCAAAATCTGTGATTTTGTGCGAATCGCTTACTCATCTGACGTAAGGAAGATGAGTTTCATATAAAATAAGTAGCTTTGATAAACTCGTACCTCAAACATATCAAAGCTCCTAAGATTTTCTAAAACACTTCACTAAGACTGATAAAAAAGTTTTTAAATGTGCTTCAGTTTTGGCAACATATGCCTACGTATAAGTTAAATTTAAGTTGTGGGTATCTATATTAGTTCATAGGTTTTACTTTTTACGCTACCTATAATAACCTTATCTATATAGCTATTATTTCTTTTTATAATTTCAGCTGCTAATTCTTGAGCTATTATTTTATTTTCTATATTTTCTACTTTATTAATGAAGAGTATTCTTTCACCTAAAGAATTTTTAAACAGGCCTTTATGATGGAATACTAAGGATATTAAATGCTCTATATTTATAAATCTATCTATTTTGGAGTTAGTTATGTGAATAAAATTATTTACTCTATGAACATTAGCTTCATTTATTTTTTTACCTATGGAGCATATATCTAATACCCCTATAGTTTTATTGGTATTATAAAATATAACTGGTTCATCATCTCGCCAGCCTTTAATGCATTTCCTTTTGGAACCATCTGCTTCTATTAATGTACAATCAAAGTACTTATATACTTTTTCTAAAGAGTCTGAGCTCAATCCAATTATTTTATCTTCTGAATTAATGTGATTTCCATAAACATAAATTCCTTTTGAAGCATTAGATATAGAATTTAAGTAATTATTCTTTAACATAGTTATAAAGTCATACTGGTTTTTATTAGGTACGTAAATTTTTGTAGTAGTAGTTACTAATACTTTATATTGGTGCCTTAGCTCTTGGGCTATTGAAAACATAAGTGATGTTTTACCACCAGCACCTACAATAGAAACAATACAATTCTTGCTTAAGTTTATTAGTTTTGTTAACTTCATTTTCGCCTCCAGTAATAATTTAAAATACTAGTGCTTCTAAAATTTAAAGCAACAACTATGCCAATTTTAAATATTGCTTTGATAACATTTTATATGAAACTATATAATTAATACAACATATATTTATTTTTAATAAAAACTTTTCCAATATGAGAAACATAAAATTCATTAATCTGCGTAGTTTTTTTATGAAAGTTTGAAAATAATCTACTAAATTTCATAAGTTATTCAGAAATTGTTTTATCAATATATCAATATAATATATTTGTTTTGATATATTGATAAAATAACGTATTAATTTTATTAAAATGTATGGTATAATAAGTTAACTAATGTCATCACTGCATAGTTTCATAAATCATTGAATATAGGTATATGGATAACAATTTTTTATAGAAAATTTCATAACATATCTTGATCTTATATTATTTGTTATCAAAATTATTATTTATTATCATTTTGATAACAAATAACATAAGTTTAAATTTAAAAGAAAAGGTGTATAACACTTTAAAGTAATATTTTTTATATTACATCCAACTGCTATTAAGCTTTTGTGATGGTTAAATTAAGATCAAGTTGGTGTTAAATGCCTAAATGGCATTTAATAGGCAAAACTCTAAATCGTAGACAAACCTCATGTTATTCTTATTTTAACTTTATTGCTGATAAATCTATATTATATATGGCACGTTTATTGCTAAGGTAAATTAAAAGGATTTATTGCTTATAATGTAAGCAAAGGATTTCCTAAAGGGAAGTATCTTTCTTAGAAGATCTTTTTAAAAAGGGGAGTAGAACATGTACAAATTTAATCTAAACGGAAATGTAGTAATAATAGAAGAAGATAAAAATTTACTTGAATATTTAAGAGAAGATGAAAGACTTACTTCTGTAAAAAATGGTTGTGGAGAAGGTGCCTGCGGAGCCTGTATGGTTTTAGTAGATGGAAAAGCCATGAGAGCTTGTATCTTAACCGCAGCTAAAGTTGAGAATAAGACAGTTTTAACTGTTGAAGGTTTAACTGAAAAAGAAAAGGAATTATATGCTTGGGCCTTTGCTGATGCAGGAGCTGTACAATGTGGTTTTTGTATACCTGGAATGATTATAAGTGCTAAAGCCTTGTTAGATAAGAATTTAAACCCTACATCTAAAGATATAAAAAATGCTCTTAAAGGAAATATATGCAGATGTACAGGATATGTAAAAATAGAAAAAGCTGTTGCTATGGTAGCAAAGGCTTTAAGAGAAAATATTATTCCACCTAAGACAGAATTTACTGGACATATAGGAGAAAGTATACATAGAGTGGATGCTATAGATAAGGCACTAGGAACTGGGCAATATGCAGATGATATACAAGTAGAGGGAATGATTTATGGTTCCGCACTAAGAAGTAAGTATCCAAGGGCCTTGGTAAAGAAAATTGACACCATTGAAGCGGAAAAATATCCTGGAGTTATAGCAGTATTAACAGCTAAGGATATACCAGGAAAGAGATTTTTAGGTCATCTTATAAAGGATTGGCCAGCCATGATTGCAGAAGGAGAAGAAACAAGATACGCAGGAGATTCCATTGCACTAGTTGCTGCCACAAGTAAAAAAGCTTTAAAAGAAGCTTTAAAGCTAGTTCATGTGGAGTATGAAGAACGAATACCACTTACCTGTCCGACTATGGCTATGAAAGAAGGTGCTCCTAATATTCATCCTGGTGGTAATATATTAAAAAGGGAGCTACTAAAGAGAGGCAATGTAGATGAAGTTATAGCTAATTCTAAATATGTAGTAACACAAAAATATTCTACTCCTTTTACAGAACATGCTTTTTTAGAACCAGAATGTGCTGTAGGTATGCCAGAGGGTGATGGAGTAGTTGTATATACTGGTGGACAAAACGTATATGATGAGCAGCATGAAATCATGGCGCTTTTAGGATTACCAGCAGACAAAGTAAGAGTCATTAGTAAATATGTAGGTGGAGGATTTGGTGGAAAAGAAGATATGAGCGTGCAGCATCATGCAGCACTCCTGACCTGGTATACTAAGAGACCTGTAAAAGTTACTTTAAGTCGTCAAGAAAGTATTATGGTTCATCCAAAAAGACATGCGGCGGACATGGAGTTTACAACTGCTTGCGATGAAAATGGAAAATTAACTGCTATGAAAGCTAGAATTATAACGGATTCTGGGGCTTATGCATCTCTTGGAGGACCAGTTCTTCAAAGGGCATGTACTCATGCAGCAGGGCCTTATAACTATCAAGATATAGAGGTAGAGGGTATAACTGTTTATACTAACAACCCACCAGGAGGGGCCTTTAGAGGTTTTGGCGTCACTCAATCAGCTTTTGCCACTGAATGTAATTTAAATCTTTTAGCTGAAAAAGTTGGAATATCACCCTGGGAAATTAGATTTAGAAACGCAATAGAACCAGGACAAGTACTTCCTAATGGACAGATTGCAGGGGAAGATACTGCACTTAAAGAAACACTTTTAGCAGTTAAAGACGTGTTTGAAAAACATCCCTATGCAGGTATAGCTTGTGCCTTAAAAAATAGTGGAGTAGGGGTTGGAATTCCGGATATAGGAAGGTGTAGATTAACTGTTATAGATGGAAAGGTTCATATAAGAACTGCTGCAGCCTGTATAGGTCAAGGGCTTGCAACAGTAACCACTCAAATGTTGTGCGAAACCGCAGGAATATCACCAGAAATTGTTGTAATAGATCCACCGGATACAGCAATTACTCCTAACTCTGGAACAACTACAGCTTCAAGACAGACTTTATTTGCAGGAGAAGCTACAAGACAAGCGGCTATGAAGCTTAAAGAAGCATTAAGAGAAAATTCCTTTGAACAGCTTAATGGTGAAGATTTCTATGGAGAATATGTAGGTGTTACAGATCCTATGGGTTCAGATAAAACTAATCCAGTAAGCCATGTTGCCTATGGATATGCAACACAGGTGGTTATTTTAGACGAAAATGGGGTACTGCAAAAGGTAGTGGCTGCTCACGATGTGGGGAAAGCTGTAAATCCAACAAATGTAGAAGGCCAAATAGAAGGGGGAGTAGTAATGTCACTTGGATATGCCCTCACAGAAGATTATCCTCTAAAAGATTCAGTACCAACAGCTAAATTTGGAACTTTAGGGTTATTTAGAGCACCAAGTGTTCCTGAAATTCAATCAATAATTATTGAGAAGAGTAAGGCTTCTGTTTCATATGGTGCTAAAGGTATAGGGGAAATAGTATCAGTACCAACAGCACCAGCAGTACAGGGAGCTTACTATAAACTTGATGGTAAGTTTAGAACAAAATTACCTTTAGAAGATACTGCTTATAGAAAGAAAAAATAACATACTGTAGCTCTAGTAGTTAACTTTGCTTATCATGATATACAATAACGTTTAATAGAATCAAAAGGAGATAACATATGGATGAATGTATATTTTGTAACTATAATAAATCAGATATAGTAGCAGAAAACAAACTTGCTTTTGCTATAATGGATAAGTTTCCAGTAAATGATGGACACACTTTAATAATACCAAAAAGACACTTTAAAAGTTTTTTTGAAGCTACAGAAGAAGAGATTAAAGCAATGTATAGCCTTATGCATGAGGTAAAAGAGATGCTGAATATTCAGTATGAACCAGCAGGTTATAACATAGGAATAAATGTAGGATACTATGCAGGTCAAACTGTAATGCATTTACATGTTCACCTAATTCCAAGATATAAATATGATGTACAAAATCCAAGAGGCGGTATAAGAAATTTCAAAACGGCTTTGGTAGAATATAATGAATAGTGTTTAATTATATGTATACCCATGCCCGAAATTTAACTTATACTCGGGAATATGCTGCCAAACTTCGGCACGTTAAAAACTTTTAATCAGTCTAAAGTTCGTGTTTTTGAAAATCTAAGAATCTTTGATAAACTCGTACCTCAAACATATCAAAGCTCCTAAGATTTTCAAAAAACACTTCACTAAGACTGATAAAAAAGTTTTTAAAAGTGCCATCAGTTTTGGCAGCATATTCCTACGTATAAGTTAAATTTAAGCTGTGGGTATCTATAATATAAAACCTTTACTTTTTAAGAGGTCTCTTTAGCAAGAGGCCATTTTTTATATTTAATTTATGAAAAATATATAGAATTAAATATATTCTACATAAAATCTTTATAAATAACTGTTAAACTAATGGTATACTAATTAGTTGAGGTGAATTTTATGAACAAAATATTGATAATAGAGGATGAGCAAAAAATATCTAAGGTATTGAAGGCATATTTAGAAAAAGAGGGGTATCAGGTTTATTGTGCGGAAAATGGAACTGATGGACTAAGACTTTTCAATTCTAATGAATTTAAGCTAGTTATATTAGATTTAATGCTTCCAGATATTCAAGGGGAAGATATATGCAAAGTTATAAGAACTAAGTCCGATGTATATATTTATATGCTAACGGCAAAGTCTGCTCTAGAAGATAGAATAGAAGGATTAAATATTGGAGCAGATGAGTATTTGGTAAAACCTTTTAGTCCAAGAGAGCTAACTGCTAAAGTTAATGCTTTGTTTAGAAGAATAGGTTCTGAAAGTTCCGGGATTATTTCCTTTAATAATGGAGAACTTAAAATTTTTAAGGACAGTAGAACAGTAAAGGTAAAAGATAAGGAAGTAACTCTGACACCTAATGAGTTTGATATTTTATATTTACTTGCAGTAAATAAGGGTAGAGCTTTTAGCAGAGAACAATTAATAGAAAAAATATTTGGTATAGATTTTGACGGCTTTGATAGAACCATAGATGTTCATATAAAAAATATAAGGAAGAAGATTGAGGAAGATAGTAAAAATCCTAAGTATATTTTAACAATAACAAAGGTAGGATATAAGTTTGGCGGTGAAACATAATATGTATAGTATTAGGAGAAAGCTAAGTATAATATTGCTAGTATGTTCAATATTGGCTACAATACTCATTGCTTTGTTTGTAAATTTTACTATAAACAATAAATTTAATGAGTATATGATAAATATTCAAAATAGAAGAAATGATAGAATAGTTCAATACTTTCAAGAAGTGTATAAAAGAGATAAACAGTGGACAAAAGAATCTGGAGTTGAAATGGAACATGAAGCTTTTATGAGTAACTATTGTTTAACTTTATTAGATGCAAATAAAAAGTTAGTGTGGACAATGGATCCTAGTGACATTAGAGAAAAAGACCATTTTACATCTGTTAACATTAAAAATGAAGGTGTTTATAATACTACCAATTTTCCTATTACTTATAATGGTAACATTGTAGGATATATAGGAATAGGGCAATATTCTTCAGTTATATTATCATCCGATGATATAAATTTTAAACTTTCAATAAATAAAGGGATTGCAGCTAGTATAATTTTCACACTTTTTATTGTTGTAATTGTAAGCTTATATTTTTCAAGGCAATTTTCTGTGCCTATAAGAGAAGTATCAGATATATCTGTGAAGCTTTCTAGAGGTGATTATAATTCTAGAACCGATGTAGATACTGATATACTTGAACTTGAGAAGCTTAAAATTAGTATAAATACCTTAGGAGAAAAGCTTAAACAGCAGGATTTATTAAGAAGAAGACTGGTCTCTGATATATCTCATGAGATTAGAACCCCTTTAAATATATTACAAAATAACCTAGAGGCTATGATTGATGGTATTTTTCCTGTTAACACTGAGCAGTTAACAGCTCTTAATGATGAAGTTATTAGATTTGGAAAGCTTTTAAATAATTTAAATATATTAAAAGAATTCGAAATAGAAAATAGTTTAGTTGATCAAGAAAATATATGCTTAGAAGAACTTATAGCTTCAGTATGTGACGACTTTTCAATTGTATCAAAAGAAAAAGATATAAAATTAACTTATAATTTTAAAGCTGGTGAAAGTTATGTTATTTTAGGTAATAAAGATAAGTTAAAACAAGTATTTATAAATATTCTATCTAATGCAGTAAAATTTACAGATCAGGGTGGTAATATATGGGTGAACCTAACTAAGAGTAAGAATCATATCATTGTTAGTATAAGAGATAATGGTATAGGGATTAGTAAAGAAGATCTACCTTTTATATTTGAAAGACTGTACAGAGGGGATAAGAGTAGACACAAAATTGAAGGAAGTGGTATAGGGTTAACTATAGTTAAAAATATACTGATGCTGCATTCAGCTTCTATTGATGTGGAAAGTGAAGTCAACCAAGGAACTACATTTACTATTAATTTCAAAAGAATTTCTTCATAAAAATTATATTTATATGGGAACTATACAATGGGTCTGGAACTTTTAAATTTAATTTATTCCACATAGCATATTACTAGATTATGCTACTGATAAATAGTTTAAGAAAGTCTAAGCCTCAAATTAAGCAGAGAGCCAAAATCTGTGATTTTGTGTGAATCGGTTAAGCGACCATATCAAAATCTGTGATTTTGATATGGTCGCTTACTCTGTGAGTACTCCTCTGACTAAAGGAAGAGGAGTTTCATAATATAAAAGCACTTTGATAAACTCGCTTAGGCTCAAACAGTATCAAAGTGCTAAGCTTTTCTACTAATTTAAGACTAAGACTTTCTAATAAACTATTTAAATGTGGCACAAATCTAGTAGTATGCTATGCTGCATACATTAAATTTAAAAGTTCTAAATCTATATGTTGATGTAACCTATTTATTAATTTTATTAATATAATCTTTCATCTGTTCATATGTCATAGATCCAACATGTTTTGCGGTAATTAATCCATTTTTATCTATAAAAAAAGAAGTTGGTATTGATGTTATATTATATTTAATTGCTACACTTTGATTAGAATCAATTGCTACACTTGGATCAAAATCAAGTAATACTTTGAACTTATAATTATTTTTATCTATGAATGATTTTGCTGTGTTTACATCCTCCCCAAGATTTATAGTAACTATTACTAAATCTTTATCCTGATTTTCTTCATATATTTTTTCAATATCAGGCATTTCAGCCTTGCATGGCGGGCACCAACTTGCCCAGAAGTTTAGAAATACTTTTTTACCTTTTAAATCACTTAAAGATACATAATTACCTTCTAAATCCTTTAATTTAAAATCAGCAGCTTTCAAGTTAAAAGCATTAGTATCAATTCCTGTTGAGGATACATTAGAAGTTGAAGCTGTACTATTTTGTTGAGAGGATTTTTTGTTATTTAAGGAATTGTTAAAGTTTTTTACTTCATAAAATGCTCCAACAAATACAAGCACTAATACTAATAGGCAAATAATTTTTTTCATGACTCACATCTCCGTTTCTAAAAGTTTATAAAGTTTAAATAGCCATTTAAAGTGGCAATTTTATTGGTAAAAACTATAATACCCAGGAATATCATGATAACACCACTAATAAATGATATAATAGGGGAATATTTCAATATTTTTCGTATATGAATTGAGAAGCTTTCTATAGCCATTGCAGTTAGAATAAACGGAACAGCAAGACCTAAAGAATAAAATATAAGTAATAGTACACCTTTACTAAGAGTATTGGTACTTGCAGCATAAATAAGGATTGATGATAAAATTGGGCCTACACATGGAGTCCAACCAGTTGCAAAAGCCATTCCCATTAAAATTGAAGCTAAGTTACCTGTGGATTTATGAAAAGATAAAAATCTTTTCTCATAAAATAACAGTTTTATCTTAAATATGCCCATAGTATGTATTCCAAAAATAATTATTAATATTCCACCAATTTGTCTAAAAAAGCTTTGATATTTTGTTAACAACTTTCCAATTGAGGTTATTGATGCTCCCATGGCAATAAAAATTATAGAAAATCCTATAGTAAAACCTATAGATTTATATAATGTATTAAGTTTAGTGTTTGTCCTATTAAGATTTTCTATTGTATTACCAGTTAAGTAGCTTATGTATGCTGGAACTAGTGGTAAAACGCAAGGGGACAAGAATGATAACAACCCTGCAGAAAATGCTAATATTAATGATACATTATTCAATGATTAATTTCACCTCCATTTCTATTATATTCATTATATCAAACCATAATAAATCCCTTAGTAAAAATTATAATAAGGAATAGTTTGGTATAATTAACTATTCCTTATATAAATATTTATAACTATATTCTATTTAGTATATGTTTTTCTTATTTTTTCAAAGTCAGCTTTTTTAATATCATCAACTACTTCTATAACTCCTAGAATGCTACCGTCTTTTACTATTCCATATCCTCCAGTTTTATTAAAGGTAACATCTAAGTCAACCACACCTTTCTTACCTACAAAGGACTTAAATGTATCACCGGTTTCTGCTGATATTAAATCAAATTTTCCTTCAGCATTGTCAAAAGAAGTTAGATCAAAGGTTAATTTAGTTTTTATATTTTTATCTACAACAACTATAAGAGGTTTAAAATCGTAACCTATGCCTTTAATTGTAGCACTTTGAATAGTATTCTGATTTTTACCTATAACTAAAGCAGAGTTAACTATAGTTTCTGTAGGAACTACGTTAAGATCATTACCATATATACTAGAAGGTTGTGACGAACTAGAAGAACCATCACTAGGTGGTGCAGCTCCACCACAACAACCACCACCACCAGCAAGTGGTGCAGAAGGATCTGTTTTAGATGTATCAACAGCATCTAAGTCATCCACTACTCTAATTACTCCTCTAATCATACCCATCCAGCAGCTAAAGTTTATGTCTTTATCCTTTGGTGTAAATTCTATGGTGTTTTCACCACTATTTAACTGCTTCTTTATATCCAAGGATGGGACTACAATTGTGTTATTGCAGGAAGTTATTTGTTTACCATCTATTACCCATTTAACAGGTACACCTTTCTTCACGTATAGTACATTAGGATTATATCCACTTCCATCAGCAGTCATGTTTATAATTTGAACTCCATCTTTTAAAGTAGCTTTTGTACTATTAGATCTAGAAGCACCAACTGATTTGCTATTACCAGATAAAAGAGAGGTTAAAGGTGTAACAAAGTCTATTCCAGCTAAAGATAATCCTCTATTACCCATTATAAGTCCTAAAACAATTACAAGAATTCCGCTATACTTCAAGATTTTTTTAGTATACCCTTTGCTTAACATTCCAGATACTGCTCCAAAGACTAACATTAAAGGAACTGTACCTAATGCAAATATAAGCATAGCAAGAGCACCTTTAACTGCACTTCCTGTACCAAGGGCATATAACTGCATTGTCTGCAGTGGACCACAAGGCATTAAACCGTTTAAAATCCCAACCATAAAGGGAGTTTTTGGCTTATTTTTCACTGAACAGAAGCTCCATGGAAGTTTTATCTGAAGCTTTCTAAATAAGCTAAAGCCAGCCATATTAAATCCCATAATAATCATAAATAAACCAGCAAAAATTTGAAGTGCAGCTTGAGTTTTTATTGATAATGAAAGAACTGAGCCTAATGCTCCTACAATTCCTCCAAGAATTGTATAGGATATTATTCTTCCTAAATTATATAGAAGTGTTGGTGTAATTGCTCCTAATTTATTAGTGTTTTCTTTTGATAAACTCTGAGAGAGCATTATTCCACCGCACATTCCTACACAGTGTATAGATGTAAGAATTCCAACTATAAAGAGCACAATATATGTAGCTCCTTTTAACATATTATTCATGTCAAAACCACTAGTAGAATTACCTATAAGAATAATAGCTGCTGCTATTATTAATATACCAGCAAAGGCTGTACCAGATGACTTATTAATACTATATCCAGCATTATGTATAGCATTTTTTATATCTTGTAAACTACAGAGGTCTGAGTCATATTCTACGTCTACCCATTGACTTTTGTAGCTAGCAGCAGCATTGGAAACTCCAACTAACTTTTTCAATGTTCTTTCAATAGTTTTTTCACAAGATGTACAAGTCATATCATATACTTTTAGTCTTGTATTTTTTATATTCATAAATTCACCCCATTATATATTTTATTATGTTATTAGAATATAATAAATTCATATAAGATATATGTTGTATACTTATCAACATATATATGTTTAACAATTCTAATTATATATAATAGTTATGTAGAAATTATGAAGACAAAGGTTAAGAAATATATGATACTTAAAAGATTTTCTATTAATTTAGAAACTTAGTTTTTAGAGGTTTCTCCAAAGTTATCAACAAACCAATCAATGAGCTTTCGTGCTATACTACCGTTAACAGGAATATTAGGCAATTCATCCGCACTATACCAAGAAGCATGGTCTAATTCAATACCATCAATTTTTAACTCACCACTAGCATATTCACAGATGAAGGCTATCATCAATGAGTCAGGAAATGGCCAAGGTTGGCTACCAAAGTATTTTATATTTTTAACCTTTATTCCTGTTTCTTCAAAAACCTCTCTAGAAACACACTCCTCAAAGGTTTCTCCAGGCTCTACAAAACCAGCAATTACACTATGCATTTTATTTGGGAAATTAGTATTATGAGCAAGCAATAGCTTGTTTTCTTTAATTATTGCTGTTATTACAGCAGGAGATATTTTAGGATAACTTACTAAGTTGCATTTTGGGCAAGCTTTTGCTCTTTCATCCTGTTTGTGTACCACTATAGAACCACATCTGCTACAAAATTTGTATGTATTGTCCCAATTAATTAAATGAAAGGCTTTTCCAGCTAGATAATAAAGAGATTCATCAATTAATCCAGAAAGAGATCTAAAACTCAAAAATTTCATGTAATTAAATTTATTCAGTGATTGTTTTGTTTCTCCAAAAAGAAATTCTTGGTTACCTTTAGATGTTAGAAAATCTAAAGAGCATATATCCAGCCCTAAATTTCTTATGTCATTTTCATTAGGAAAACATATATTGTTATCCTGGGACTTTACTAATAAATTATTGTTATTAAAGACAAAATAAATTTTATTATCCATTTTTGCATTCACCTTTTTATACTTGTTTTCATATTTACTGCATTTTATAATATCAGTATAAATGCAATTAGTTTCATAATCAACAAAAAATATTTTAGTTACTAAGTCACCATAAAGTAACTTAGATTTATTAAAATCCTTTAAAAATTATATTATTAATAACTTTGTATATATAAATAGAGGGGGAGTAAAATATGAATAAAAAATATGTAGTTATTATTCAATGTGATATTGCACATAGAAGGTGCAGCGGGTTTGCTTGTACAAATGCCTTCTATAATAGAGAAGAAATGTTTAAAAACTATGATGATAACGTAAGATATATTTCTTTTACCTGCGGAGGATGTTGTGGAAAGAGTGTTGCAGCAAAATTAGAGCATTTCTCTAAGAAGCTGAAGAGTAAAAATAACATTAACAAAGATGAAGTTGTAGTTCATCTATCTTCTTGTATGGTTACAGATAACTATCATTATGATAGTTGCCCTCATGTTGATTATATTAATAATATTGTTTCTAAAAAAGGCTATAACAATATTATAGAAGGATCTTATATAAGTAAAACTGCTAAAAGAAAAAGACAAGAGGGAGGATATGCCTGTTATGAATAATAACAGGTATTTATTATACAGATATCCATACCCTAAATTTAGATTGTGGGTATCTATAAAAATGTTGCATAATGGAAATTCAATTTCTTTATTTTACCAGATGTAGTAATAATTCATTATTATGTATGTAATTTAATAGAGTAATAATTTTATAACTACATAAACTTTAATTACAAAGCAGAAAAAATAAATTTAAAATTTAAGGAGGAACAAAATTATGGCAAACAGAAGTAATAGAGTATTAGTACCACAGGCAAAAGCAGGATTAGATCAGTTTAAAATAGAATCAGCTAGAGAAGTAGGAGTAAACTTAAAAGAAGGATACAATGGAGATCTTACTTCTAGAGAAGCAGGTTCAGTTGGCGGTAATATGGTTAAGAAAATGGTTGAAGCTTATGAACAAGGTTTAAAATAATATATAGATAAGATAAAAAAGTTAGGCAGCTTATGTCTAACTTTTTTATTCTTGGATGTAAAAGATAGATATTTAAATATAAATTTAAGAACCGTATAATTACACATCCTTGAATTTATATTTAAAATCCATTTATTGTGATATTTTGCTTATAATTTATAAGGTTATTCTTATAATACCACACAGCCATTTAGACGCCTATTTTATTCCTTTAATTTTACCTTTAAGTGCTCTTAGACGTCCATTTACATAATTAATAAGTTCTTGTTTATTGTTCTTTATATTGGAAGGCGCATTAGAAACTATAGTAATAATATCTAACTTGTTTCCTTTTACTTCTTTAGCAACTTCATAAGCTAAACATATGTTTTTTACCTTCCAATAAGTAGCGTTAAATTCATCTGCTTGCCTTTTATTGTAATATCCTTTTTCAACACCATATTGAAATAAATCTGCGGCTGCTTCTAATTCATCCAGATCTTCAGCTTCTAAAGTCTCATTAATGAGAGCTTGAAATGATTTCATTGTTGGGCCTCCCTTTTTAGTGAGATAATAATATTTTAAACTTAGACTATGATTCATATACTAGAGTATATTGGATTCAATACCAAATAAAAATATACTCTATTGTATTATATGACTTAACAACAGTTAGACTTTGTAATGAAAATCTTATATAATGGTAATACACTTTATTAAAAATGTAAATAGATTATTTTTATGAATTTAATTGCAGCTTGTTTATAGTATACACATCTTTAGTAAACATGTATAGAGCTGGAACTTTTAAATTCAATTTACTCCACATAAATTAAATTTAAAAGTTCCGTACCTATAAGAATATCTAGAACTGGAGTATAAACCAATGAGAAAATTTAAGAAATTTTATATTGAAATTACCAATGTATGTAATCTTTCCTGCAATTTTTGTCCTCAAACAATGAGGAAACCTGAAGTTATGACCATAGAAACCTTTAAAAAAATATTAGATCAAATACAACCTTATACGGATTATATATACTTTCATGTTAAGGGAGAACCTTTAATGCATCCATATATAGACAAATTTTTGGACTTAAGCTATGAAAAAGGCTTAAAGGTAAATATAACCTCTAATGGAACTCTTGTAAATAAAGTTAAGGATAACATAATAGAAAAGCCGGCATTAAGACAAGTTAACTTTTCACTACATAGTTTTGATGAAAATGAAGTCACAGCTAATAAAGATGAATATGTTAATAATATTATATCCTTTGCAAAGGAAGCTATTGATAAAAGTAATATGCTAATATCCTTCAGACTTTGGAATTTGGATAAGGATAATAAGACAAATGCTGAAATACAAAAAAATCGTGAAATTCTTCAAATAATTGAAAAAGAATTTAAACTGCCTTATAAAATAGAAGAAAAAATAAATCCAGGTAGAGGAATTAAAGTTTCACATAGAATTTACTTAAATCAAGACCATGAATTTCAATGGCCAGATTTAAAAGAAACAGAGGACCACGGTAAAAGCTTTTGTTATGGTCTTAGAAATCAAATAGCAGTCTTAGTTGATGGTACTGTAGTACCTTGCTGTTTGGATGGGGAAGGCGTAATTAGGCTAGGTAATATTCATGAAACCGAATTTTCACAGATATTGAATAGTGAAAGAGCTAATAGTATTTACAATGGCTTTTCTAGAAGGGAAGCTGTGGAAGAGCTATGTAGAAAATGTGGGTATAGAAGGAAGTTCAGCAGCTAATATAATTAGTTTCATTAAGTTATATACGTCAGAGAAATTAATTATTTTAAAAGCACAGCTAATTTTGCTGTGCTTATTATAACTTTATAAATTTACATATTAAATATAAATAATGTTTAAATATTCTTCCAATATGCTGTAGCTTCTTCTTCAAGTTTTTTCAGTCTTATATAATAGTCAGGAAATTCTTTAAGATGTGCTAATGCAATTTTACCAGTTAGAATAGGATCATCATTGGTAACATTAGTAACACTAGATCTTCTTCCATGTTCAAGCTCCACATTCATGCCATTTTTGAACTGTTCTACATCAAATTTTTCCTTACTAAAGTCGATGCCAAGAGCCTTAGCTACTTTAGCTGCTTCTTCAGTTGTAAAATTAACCCTTGGTGTAGTTGCTGTATCTTTAAGCATAGGCTTACTATTTAACTTATTCTCTAAAATCAAATTTAAGATATAATCAAATTTACTAGAGTGTTTAAATTCATTAGTTAACATCTCAAATAACATATCTCTAAAGTATCTATCGGGAACACCGGCTCTAATGTTTCTGCACAGCTCCATAGAATTTAATTCGGAAAATTTAGCTTTCTTTATACAATCAATATATGATGTTGGCTTTTCAAATTGTATGTCTTCTGAAGTTACAAGCTCTTGTGATGCAAAAATTCTATATATTTCTTTAAACATAGTAATATGTTTTTTTTCGTCATCACGAATAGTAGTTATAATGCTTCTTTCTTCATTTGTAGGAGCAGCAGATATTAGATAATCATAAAATAGCTCAGATTCCTTTTTCATTTCAGCAGCCTGTTTTATTAATGATAGTGCTTGATTCAAGGTCTTATAAGAAACTGGTATTACGTAGTCTGAATATCCATTAGAACGCATCATAAAAGGTATAGAGAAATTCATTACTTCACCTCCTAGAAAATTATATAGTATAGATAGCCATGCCCCAAATTTAACTTATACCACCGGATATATTACCATGTTTCGTCACGTTAAATATTTTTAATTAGTCTAAAGTTCAAATTTAAGCACAGAGCCAAAATCTGTGATTTTGTGCGAATCGGTTAAGCAGACATACAAAATCTGTGATTTTGATATGGTCGCTTACTCTGTGAGCACTCCTCTGACTGTAAGGAAGAGGAGTTTCATAATAATATAAAAGAACTTTGATAAACTCGTACCTCAGTTCGGACCAACTTATCAATTACCATTGATAAGTCGCTGGTTAAAAGCCATTTAGGCTTTTAACCATATCAAAAGTTCTAAGATTTTTATCAAATTTTCGCTAAGACTAATAAAAACATATTTAAATGTGACTTCAACATTAGCAATATATCCCTGCGTATAAGTTAAATTTAAGCTGTGGGTATCTATATATAAATAAACTCTAATAATTATAATATTATACATAAACACTTTAAGTTACTAATAATGTTGTATATTATGAAATATATGTGTAAATTTATACTATTTTTATATATGGGTGTGAGTTATAATAGAAATTGGTATCAATGAGATAACAACTTCTACGTTTCATACAGAGGTTAAATGCTTAAATGATATTTTAACGTGTATACATGCTGGTGATAATCAGTAATTTACATAATGATCATTAACAAGTTGCCCATGTAGCTGAAATTCTGCTTATAAAATTAAATTGGAAAGGATGATAAAGTATATTATGAAATTAAATAGAGTTCATCATATTGCTATAATATGTTCAGATTATGAAAAATCTAAAAACTTTTATGTTAACATACTTGGGTTAGACATAGTTAGAGAAATATATAGAGAAGAAAGAAGTTCATATAAACTGGACTTGAAGGTGGGAGATCAATATATAATCGAATTGTTTTCCTTCATTAATCCACCAGAAAGACCAAGCTATCCAGAAGCTAGAGGCTTAAGACATTTAGCTTTTGAAGTAACCAATATAGAAGAAGCGGTTGAAGAACTTTTATCTAAGAATATAAATGTAGAACCTATTAGAGTTGATGAAAATACAGGTAAAAAATTCACATTCTTTAGTGACCCTGATGATCTTCCTATTGAATTATATGAAGCCTAATTTTGGGGTTCGTATCTGAAACCTAGCATATACCTACAACTTATCTATCATCAGTTTTGCCTAAGACATATATAGTAGCTTGATCGTTAGGTTCGTATGAGAAGGTTGTGGTATAAATGTTTAAAAGTTTCCAGCCTTGTCTAAGCAGATCATTTGCTTCAGTTTGACTATGGGTTTCTTGAACTTTTATAATGTCTGATAAATGTTCTTCTATCATATACTCACCACCTTGTTTACTATATTCTTCTTTTATAATAAATAATTTTTTTTACTACTGGTTTTTATATCTACATATTTCAAAGTGCTTTAAAAATAGGTTATGTACTTAGAAAAAATCTATGTGTGGTATTGAAAGGCAGTAAGCTTAAATTATTTATGATAAACATATTGACAAAGATAAGGTTTGTATTTATTATATAAAATATAAATGTAAATTTTTAATTAATAATTTTTATAATTTAGGTAAAGATTATGTCACATAACTGGCGGAAGTGGAGTTTACCACAGGGAGTGTGACTGTATGTAAGAATTGCCGACCGCCTGGGCTAAAAGTCTAGGCGGTCTTATGCTTTTTGGAGTTTCCTATAAATGGTTTTAAATTTTTATCCGATGACTACCCGCTCTAATACTCCCAGCTTCTACAAATTGGGAGTAAAGAGCGGCTACGTCCCTGGATTCGTTCAACTAAGAATCAGATGGGGTCAAAACCCCATCTGATTAAAGTTTCACTTTATATTGAGGAGGTATATTTTATGAGTACAAAGGCTTGGAATGGTTTTAGAGAAGGAAAATGGACAGAAGAAATAGATGTAAGAGACTTTATACAAAAGAATTATAGTTTATATGAAGGAGATAAAAGCTTTTTAGCAGCTCCAACAGAAAAAACAAAAAAGGTTTGGGACAAAGCAGAAGCACTTATTATAGAAGAAATTAAAAAAGGTATTATTGATGTAGAAACAAATGAAGTTTCAGGTATTAATAATTTTAAACCAGGATATATAGATAGAGAAAATGAAACTATAGTAGGATTTCAAACTGATGCTCCACTAAAGAGAATAATGAATCCTTTTGGCGGTTTCAGAATGGTAGAACAGTCACTTGAAGCATATGGCTTTAAGATGGATGAAGATATAGCAAAGAATTTTAAGAAATATAGAAAAACTCACAATGAAGGAGTTTTTGATGCTTACACAGAAGGTACAAGAAAGGCTAGAACTGTAGGTCTTTTAACAGGTCTGCCAGATGCTTATGGTAGAGGAAGAATAATAGGTGACTACAGAAGAATAGCTCTTTATGGAATGGATTATTTAATAGAGCAGAAGAAAAAAGACTTAGCAGAGTTAACAGGATCAGCAGATGAGACTATAAGAATCAGAGAAGAAGTGTCTATGCAGATTAGAGCCATGAAAGAAATAAAGGAAATGGCTAAATCTTATGGCTATGATATATCAAACCCAGCAGAAAATGCAATAGAAGCAGTACAGTTCTTATACTTTGGATATTTAGCTGGAGTAAAAGAAAATAACGGAGCAGCTATGTCTCTTGGAAGAACTACAACTTTCTTAGATGTATACATCGAAAGAGATTTAGTAAACGGAGTTATAACAGAAGAAGAAGCTCAGGAAATAATAGATCAGTTTGTTATAAAACTAAGACTTGTTAGACATTTAAGAACTCCAGAATATAATGACTTATT